>CALPRR020000018.1 GCA_943326025.2 Candidatus Kuenenia stuttgartensis
AGTCGTACATTAACAATTGTGGATGACTTGCTTTTGCTTTCTCAACTAATTCCGTCAAATTGAATGAATATTGGCTCATCATTTTTTCATCTTGCCAACCTGATTGAGGAATTATAGTTTCAGGCAGATTGAAAGGTGTATCGTTTTCTGTCCAAAGAAAAGCTGAAAGACTTAAACCAGCATTTTGAAATTCTAACCAATATTTATTGAGTTCATATTCATTACTTTGTAATTGAGTTAAAGCTTCAACTGTATCAATCGCAGGACGTTCACCATTTATAAATGATTTTTTTGTAAGATCTAATCGTTTTTGGCTAACGATCATATTTTGTTTGATCACTTCATAGGTTTGATAAGCTTTTACCCATGCCCAATAATTTTCCATTGCATCCATCAATAAATCATTCAATATTGCTTTTTGATCATTAATAGCAAGTGAATTAAATACTTTTGCTTGTTTTAATGCTGCTCTTCTTTTATCGAATAATAGATTTTTAGCCAGAGGAACGCTAATTCCAACGTAACTTGTTTTACCAATTGTTTCACTTGGATCGTATTGATTTCCTGAAAGTCTTTCCGTCCCTCCAGATAATTCTATACCGAACCAAGTTGGAATTTTTAATTCAGGTGAATTGTAATCATAATAGTTTTTTCCATCTACTGTTTTTTTAGCCGAATAGTTATTAAAAATAGGTTCAAAGCCTGATTTTGAAATAATAATGTCTGCTTCTGATTTCTTAATTTGAATCGTAGCTTGTTTTGCAATCGGATGATATTGACGAACAATTGCTAATACTTGTTCAGCATTTAAAGTTTGTTCGATATTTTGAGAAAAACTCATTACTGAAACGAAAATCATGCTCAAACTGTAAAGTAAATTTTTCATATCATTCGGATTATATGCGTTCAATTATTTCTTTTTTTCTTTATCATTTTTAGAACTCGTTTCCATTTCATAATAATCTGGAGGGAATGCATTTATGTTTCTCCATAATTCATACCAGATAGGAACATCATGTAATAATATTATACCTTGTGACCCACTTCCTAATTTTAATTGTTTTGGCCATTTTCGATCTGTTGAATCTTCCTCGACAAGAACTCTAAATAATCCATTTGGACTAATCGTATTTTCATACGCAATAATTTTACCTCCAAAAGTTCCGTAACTATTGTTAGGCCAACCACTGAATACAATAGCAGGGAAACCATCAAATGTAAAACGCACTTTTTGACCTTTATGAACCAATGGCAAATCTACAGGTCTAACATACATTTCTACTGCGTAATCAACTCTTGTTGGAACGATACCAACGATTCTTTCGCCATCTTTTAATATTTCACCGATACCTGTTTTTTTTGCTTGAACAATTTGACCATCTTGTGGGGCTAGAATATAGTACATACCGTTACGAATTGTATAGTTTGTAACTTGATTTTCTAATTTAGCAATTTCACCTTCTCCAGTTGAAATTGCTCCTAAACTTTGAAGTTTGTCACCTTCAGCTTTGTTCACTTTTTCTGTATATTCTTGATCGACACTGTTTTGTTCAATTCTAATGTTGAGTATTTCTTGTTTTGTTTGAGCAATTTTATTTTCGATCATTGTTTTTTTAGCCAAAATATTTTGGTAGGAAACAATTCGTTGTTGCAATTGAGTTTGAGATACAAGTCCTTGTTCAAACATTTTTTCTTGACGTTCAAACTGATCTTTTGCAATGTTTGATTCATTATTTATTGCTTCAAATTCTGCTTTTTCAGCTAATAATTTATTGTTTAATTGACCTAATTTATTTTTTAATTGTTCGATTTTTAATTTACCTGCATTTTCAATTGCTACAATTTGTTTTTCAGTTGTTTTAATTTTGCTTTTATAAAAGTCTACAGTTCCTTTTTTGGCGTCAACCTGTTGTTGAGTTCTACTTACTAAATTAGGATCAAGATAATCTGATTTTATCTCCGTTAATTTTAAAATCGTATCTCCAGCTTTTACATAATCTCCTTCTTTCACATACCATTTCACTATTTTTCCTGGAATAGGAGAGTGAATTTCTTGTGGGCGATGTTCCTGATGTAATGTTGTAATTGAACCTTTTGTCGCTATGTTTTGAGTCCAAGGTAAAAAAAGCACAATCACTAAAAAGCCAATGATTCCAATGAACCAATATTTGATTTTACTTTCTTTATCATATCGATAGATTAAGTCTAATGCCTTTAATTCTTTTTTATTTTTAATGATTTTTTCCATCGCTTATTTATTTAATTGGATGATTTTTTCATTTTTTATTTCCCAGCTTTTCTCAAATTGAAGAGCTATATTTTTAATTTTTGTTGTTACAATAAACGTACTGTCTTTTTGAAAATTAATATAATTAATCAATTTATCTGTTTCGTCTTCATTTAAATGCTTAAATGGTTCATCTAACAATGTATATATTGATTGATTTGCTATTGCTCGTAAGATTAATATTTTGATTTTAGTTGAATTCGAAATAGAATTACCCTCTGGTTCAATGATTGTTTCAAATCCTTGATTGAATTCATTCAATATTGAATCATAACCAAGTTCATGAGTTATTTTAATTAATTCGTTGTGATCAAGTTGGTTGTTTCCTAATGAAATGTTTTCCCAAAGTGTCCCAAGAAATAAATTGTTATTTATTGAGAAGTAAGATGTTGCCTTGCGAAGCGAATTCAAGTAATAGTTTTTTTGTGGAATTGAATTGATTAATAAATTCCCTTTGTAATCAAGGTAATGAAAACCTAATATTTTCAATAACGTGGATTTTCCAACTTGTGGTTCTCCATAAATACAGATTTTATCTCCTTTATTTATTGTTTGATTTATATTAGAAACAATCAATATTCCATTTTCATATTGGAATGAGACATCTTTTAATGAAATCTTTAATTCTTCTTTTTTTAATTCGATTTCACCCGTTTTTTCATTTTTCAAATCTAAAACACTGTCTAATTTTTCAATTGCGGTTAAAATATCGTAGATCACATCTAAACTACTAATCAATTTTTCAACTGCTCCAATGACCATTAAAATTACAATTTCAGAAGCAATGAATTCACCAATGTTGATTTTTTGATTGATTAATAATACAGTCCCAACACTTAACATTGCAGCGGTAATTGCCACTTTAAAAACAACCAATGTTTTGTATTGAAGCATTAATACTTTGAAGTGATTGTTTCTTGCTTGAAGATAGCCGACTAAATTTTTATCTGTTCTATTAAAGTTGAATTCATCATTTTTGGAAAGACGAAGTGAATTAATGTTTCTTGCTAATTCAATTATCCAACCTGCAACAGCATATTTGTACTTACTTTCTGTTAGACTGGTAGTTAATCCTTTTTTACTTGTAAATTTTAAAATTGACCAAAGAATTACAATTAAAAATATACTGAAGACAATAAATGCATTGTGATAAATCATTAAAAGTAGCAATCCAAATATAATCTGAATTGTAGCTGCTGGTATGTCTAATAATATTTTGGAAACACCTTTTTGCAAGTTAATGGCATCAAAAAATTTGGTTACTTTTTCTGGTAAATAGCTATTATGGTTTTTATTTATGTCAATTTTTTCTAATTTATCAGTAAAAGCAAAAGCATATTTAGTAAAGATTTTTTGTTGAATTTTTTCTATGATTTTCATTTGATTAATTTGCATTAAACCACCTGCAAACACTCCAAATACTATTAAAAAGATAAGTATGTACATAGATGTAATCATAGTTCCTCCAAGTACTAAACCGATAATTGCCTGAATACCAATTGGAATCATTAATTGCACGAATCCATTTAAGATCGCATAAAAGTAAATCGAACCAATTTCTTTTTTCTCACCTAAAATCAGTTGCCATAATTTTGAAAATGAATCCATCTTGTTAATTTTTTTTAACAAATATACAATACTTTTTAATAGAATAGTAATACTATCATTTTTAATTGTTAAAATATTTTAAAATATTGCATTGCTATTATTATCAATCATTTTACTACATTTGTAAAAAAAATAGAAAATGGATTTTCAAGTTTCTTTTAATGTTAACAATAAATTATTTGTCAAAGATCCAGAAAATACGGATTTGGGAAGACAGATAGTGAAAAATGCAATTGACTTAATCTATACTTTAGGTTTTGAGCAGTTTACATTTAAGAAATTAGCAATTGAAATTCAAACTACAGAAGCTACAATTTATAGATATTTCGAAAATAAACATAAGTTATTATTGTATATTTTGAATTGGTATTGGAGTTATATGGAGTTCTTAGTGATGTTTAAGTTACAAAATTTAGATAATCCTGAAATAAAGTTAATTGCAGTGATTGATTTATTGACTTCAGATTTACCTAATACATCAGGGAAGTTCGATTATAATAAGAAATATTTAAATCAGATTGTAATTTCAGAAAGTAGTAAGGCGTATTTAGTAAAAGATATTTCAGAAATAAATAAAGATGAAGTATTCAAGCCTTATAAAGATTTATGCTCAAAAATAGCTGACTTAATTTCTGAATATAATCCGAAATATAAATTCCCTAAATCTCTTACTACAACACTAATAGAATCTTCTCATCAGCAACAGTTTTTTGCAGATAATTTACCGAAATTAACGGATGTATGTGAGGTAAATCAAAAAGATTTTGTCAGATCCTTTTTAAAAGATTTATTATTTAAGACTATTTTGATTTAAAAAAAAATCGATAGATATCTCATTGAATAATTCTGCTTTTTCAATGTTTACAACATGTCCACAGTTTTCAATAATTTCTAATTGACCGTTAAGCTCTCGTTTAGCCATTTTTTTTACGTCCTCTATAAATAAATGATCTTGTCGTCCACTAATGAAAAGGATTGGTACTAAATGTGTTTCTTTTTCAAATTCTTTTAGTTCTTTATTGAGTGTTTTTGTCATTCCGAACCAACGCAAAAACTCTGATTGTTTTAATTTTTTCGCTTCTCTGATAAATATTTCTCTTGCTTTTTTATGATTCTTGCGTGGCATAATTACAACAGCGAATAGTTTATATAAAAATAAATATGGTACGCTGTTCTTTAGTATGTTGCCACCCCAAATTAAAAACCTAGAAATTCTATTTAATCGAATAATCGCACCTGTCATAATAATGCTATAGATATGTTGCCTATTCATATCAATCATTTTACGAATCAAAATTGTCCCTAAAGAGACTCCAATAAAATGTGCTTTTTCAATTTTTAAATGATTTAACACTTCAAAAACTTCTTGTGAAATCGATTCAAATGTATATTCTTTAGATATATTTACTTTTTCATCAACTTCCGTATGACCGTGACCTCTTAAATCAATAAATAATAAGTTAAAGTGTTTTCTAAATGAATTGATTTGTTTATACCAAATATTAGAACTACCGCCTGCTCCATGAATGAATACAACCCATTTAGTATCTTTGTTTGAATGAATATGTGTCGTATAAAAAAGCATAGACTGTAAATTTAAGAAATAAAACAAGTATGCCTTAATTCAATAATTAAATAAACTAGTTATTCCTATAAATTAACTATTCAGCTTTTGACTTCCACTTTCTAAGTATAAAAAAGAAAGCTATTACCCCAATTAATGAATAGAAGAAGAATAAGTTTGGATTCATCATAAATGAATCATTACTTACTTTTTCAGATCCATAACAAACTGATTTAATATTAGTCCATTTTGTAAGTTCATTATAGTATAATACGCACAACATGATATAAATTGGAGCTAATAAGTACAATAGATTTACAAAAAGTGTTGTAATCTTTTTACCGAAAAATGAAGAGTTGACACTCGTAATTGCTAATATAATTATGATTAATCCTGTCGCTAAAAAGGAAATAAGAAATGAACCTTCGATGTTTCCAAATGAATTAGTATAAATGACAATTAAACTATTGAGAATAATCATCACTCCTGCTACTGGAATACTAATTAAGAAACTTTTAATCACTGTAAATTCAAAACAAATAAATATCCAAGACAAGAAAAATGAAATATATGCAAACAATAATAAATTATATTCTTGAAATACACTTTTATCTGAAGTTTTGAAGTTGATAAGCATAGATTCAAGGGATGCTTTATCGTAAAAGTAGACATGTTGATTAGCCATGTAATTTATCGTTTCTTTTTTTCTTTTTAGTACAGATTCTATTTGATTAATTTCATCTTGTTTATTGTAGTTTGAAAAACGATCTTCGTAGGATTTGACAATAGATGTTTTGAAATTTTGGAATTGTTTGTGTTTTAAAAAAAGAACTATATGTTTTGCATTTATTTGATGGTCAATAGTATACTTGGAGCAGATTGTATTGAATTCATCAATTGAGTTTTGTATGGCGCTATATTTTTGGTTTCTAACCCAATCATAAATTTTTGGAGCATAATTCGCTTTGAATTCTTTTTGAAATAATACTCCACCGAAATTATATTGGTCTGTTATTTTGTTATTAGTGATCAGTAAATTAGAAAAATTAATTAGTTCATTTTCTTTAGGTAGATCTAATTCATCTTTTGAATAAACTTTACAGATTACTTTTTCTGGTTCACATTTTTTTCCTTTGATATCTAATTGATAAGATTTGAAATAAATTGATTTACTGCCGTTTTCATCAACTTCAAATTTTTCCTGATAATCTTTAGGTTCAAAAGATTTATAATTATTTTGTTGGTCTTTTATTACTGAAACTTCATTATTCCAATCGTTATTGTTTTTATCATATTTGATGTTTTCAATAGGATAGGGTGTTGGAAAAACACGATAATCAATTTTGTAATCAGCTGGGTCATTTATTAAAAAAGCATTTGCAATGTTTAGTTTATTTATTTCTAGCTTCAATAATTCTGGATCAAAATAACTTCTTGTTTTTGTAATACAACCTTTCGTGAATGGGTAATAAGCAGAAACTAAAAGTGTAAAGGGAATGAATAAAAGGAAGAATAGTTTTGTGAAATAACCTTTTTGAATGGGGTATAAATTTTTAAACGCGTTATGCTTATAAAAGTATATAGCCCATATACAAATTACAATGATGCAGAAAATGATATGGAAAAGGATGAATAAACTTTCAAAATAATAATTAAAGATCGATTCACTTTTAAGAATGTCTAATGAAATTAAATTGTATCCTAAAATGAAAGAAATCAACCAAAGAAAAAGACTTACTATGGTTAATTGTATTGCTTTTGAATGCCAAAGCAAAGGATGATTCTCTAATAAATAATTCGTAAATTTTTTATATAAATTCATGCTACTTATTTTAAATGAAAAGACGTTTAGTGGATTGAGAAATGTTTCTAACATATTTTATCTCAATTGAATGTTGAATCAGGGCTGAAAGTGTTTTATTAAAACCATTTTCGTCTTCAATTTTTAATAGATACATTCCACCATTAAAGTCCATTTTTTTTATTTTTATATCTTTTAGCGCTTCATTTAGTTCTTCTCTATTGCATGTTACGTCTAGTTCCATAAAACATAAAGTAGTTTCATTGTTAGCATCAGAAAGATGTGTTGGTTGTCCGTTTTTAAGGAATAAAACTTTATCTGATATTTTTTCTACTTCAAATAATTGCTGTGAACTTAAAATAATACCAATTGGATTTGAAATACTTTGCGCTAAATTCTTTAAATCTTCTAATATAATTTGTTGGGCTAAAATATCTAGATTAGCTAAAGGTTCATCTAACAATAAGATTTTCGGAGCTCTTAAAAATGTTCGTGCTAATTCAAAGCGCATTTTATATCCTGAAGAAAGTTCTTCCCAATTATGATTCCTATAATTCCAAAGTCCAAAACGAATAATCATCATGTTTACCATTAATTCATTTTCTTCTCCTTTGATTCCGTAATGACTAGCAGCATATTTTAAATTACTTTTTAAAGAACCATACCATTTTGGCGCTCGTTGAGGGATGTATGTTAATTTTGTTCGAAGATCATAATCATCTCGTTCTTCATCATCAATATTGAAGGAAATATTTCCTGTATCATAACTTAAATCTTTAGATAAAATTCGAAGTAAGGTGGTTTTACCATTTCCATTTTCACCAACTACCCCCCAAACTTCGCCTGATTGAATGTTTAGAGATATATTATTTAATTGGAAGTTACCACGACCATATTTTTTTGTAAGATCAGATGCTTCTAAAAGTGTTTTTTGTTTTTCGGCTTCCACTTCAACATTTGAAAGCTTCTTAATGAAATCGTTTACTTTTTTTGCTAATATATCTTTAGAAGGAACGTGTGTTTCTTTCCAGTCAGTTAGTTGAATACACTCTTTATAGAAATCAATTTTTTTTGTATCTAAGACACAATCGATTAATTTTCTGTAGCCTAAGTTATAGTCGCCATTATTAAAATGATCAACAACTGATTGAAGTTTTTCCTTGTATTTATGCATAAATCTTTTCAGTGTAAGTTCAATGAAAGGTATTTTAGCTAAAATAAAGGATTTATTGATTGAAAAATGAGTTCAAGAAATTATCGTTAAACACTCAAATGTTAAAGAATTAACTATTATTAAATTAAATCGAAAAAATTATCAACCCCCAGTGTTCTTTCAACTGAAAAACCTTCTGCATATTTTACTCCGATTGCTCGTCCAAACTGTTCCATTCTACCTTCGATGAAATCTAAAAATTCTTGTCCGGAAATAGGCGTTTGAGGTTCTGTGGAATTTGGATCGTAAAATTGAGTTTTAAAGGCTTTTACTGCTGCCATTTTACGCTCGTGAAATTCAGTTACATCAATTACAAAATCAGGTTCGATGTATCTATCTTGGATGTAATGGTAAACAAAATTTGGACGATGAGCTTCTTGGATTTCATTATCTTTATGCGTTTCAATTTTTCTTAAACCAGATAAAAAGCATGCTTCAGAAACTAATTTCGAAGCTCTAGAATGATCGGGGTGACGATCTAAAATAGAATTAGCTAAAACAATTTCAGGTTTGAAACGTCTAATTTGTTCAACTATTTTTAAGGTATTTACTTTAGAATGCTCAAAAAAACCATCAGCCATTTTTAAGTTACCGCGATAATGGATACCCATAATTTTTGAAGCTTCAATTGCTTCTTCTCTTCGAGTTTCAATTGTTCCTCTAGAACCTAATTCTCCTTGAGTTAAATCTATGATTCCTACTTTCTTTCCTTGCTGAATGTGTTTCATCAAGGTGCCAGAAGCCGATAATTCAATATCATCAGGATGAGCGGCAAATGCAAGAATGTCTAGTTTCATAGTGTTAAATATCTAGGATGTCTAAATTATTGTTGCTAGTTTTTTTTGAGTAAACTAGTTTTATTATGATTTTATATATAAAAATAATCGAACAAGTTATTGATAACCAATAGAAAAGATTGATTAAAAACAAATCCCATTTTGAAACTTCAAATTTGTTTATGACTTTTTCCGCCCAACTCACTTCAAAAACTTTATATAATAAAAATGGAACTAGGCTTCTAATAATACCAAAATCAACAATTAATTTCAACCAAGATTTTGAAGAGAATGTATTATTAAATAGTTTATTTCGATCACTAGCAATTACATTGAAAATTATTAATACTACAATGGTTGTAATAATCCAAATAGGTATTGTACCAAGTCCATCACCTTGGGCATATGAATGCAAACCAACTAAATAATAATTGACCCCAAAAAACGTAAATAAGATTGATGAATATCCCCAAAAACTAACAACGTTAAAAGTGAATTTACTTGAAGCAGCAGGAATGTATCGTAAGTGAAGGATAATCGCATAAACCAATACAGATACTAAAGCCCATACTTCTTTTGGATCCCAACCCCAATATCTTCCCCACGATTCATTGGCCCAAATACCACCTAAGAATGTTCCAATAGTTAGCATGAAAAGACCAACCGTCATTGTCATCTCCGAAACATAAGTTAGTTCGCTGATATGAAGTGAGATTGATTTACCATTTTTTTTATTTCTGAAAGTGTATAATATAAGATTCAATAAACCTAAAATACATGCTAATCCTAAGAAACCATAACTACCTGTGATTATAGCAACGTGAATCATTAACCAGTATGATTTTAAAACAGGCTGTAATGGAGTGATTTGTGGATCCATTAAATTCATCTCGGTAACCATAATCATCATAGAAGCTAAGATTGCTGTAGCAGCCAAAATAGATTTGTTTTTCTTAGCAAAAATGAAACCAGATAACATAGTTACCCAAGAAATAAATACGACAGCTTCGTAACCATTACTCCAAGGAGCATGTTCTGTAATAATCCATCTAAATCCAATTCCAACACCTTGGTACAAGAAAGCTACAAAAAGTATAGCCGACCCAATCCATCCTACTCTTTTCAAGAATTTACTTTCTGTATTTTTTGAAGGAATGAAAATTTTAACAAAATAGAATATCAATAAAATGAAGCCTACAGATAAATATAGCATCATCGAATTCTTGAAAATCGTCATTTTATTGTACCTAATTTCAATGTCAACTTTTGTTTCAGAAGGAACAACATTTGAAGCTACTTTGCGTTGAAATTGAATTAATGTGGCTAATAATTTGTCTGACTCACCATACGAGTTCGAAGTTGCAGCATTGTTTAAGCTAGAAATGTATTGCAAAGCCAAACGAGAAGATGTAGAATCAATTTGTGTTAATTCTGGACTCAAAGGAACGAACCAAGTATTGTTTTGTGCTTTTTTAACAGGTATGATTTTCATAAATTGCCATCTGAAAATCGCATCAACAATTTGAAAATTATCAACCAATTTGATTGTTTTTTTGTCAAATTCATCTCTATTTGCTTCTTTTCGTTGAAAAGCTGCATCGTATTCTTTCGCTAATTTGAATTGGCCATTATTATCTATTAGTTCTTTGTAAGATGCAAATTCTTTAACGCCTAATTTTTCTCTTAAGTTAGCTGGGATTTCAATTATTTTTTCACCCATCCAATAATCAGGATACATGTGCATGCTCATTATTGTTTGAACTGCATTGTAGTTTTTATAAGTTGTTTTATTTGCAATATCTCTAAGTAATTTGTCACAAAGTGTATGCATAGGAGATATTCTTCCGTCAAACTCTTGAACTAATAAATAAGCTAGTTTATCAGAATGTTCTTTCGATATAACTCTAAATATAGGTTGTTCATGCTGATGTCCATCGTGTTGCGCGAATGAATTAAATTGCATCATTGAGAAGATTACTAATAAAGAGCTTAAACCTAATGAAGCTCTTCTTTCTTTGATTTTTTTCAATCGCTCATTCAAATCTCTAAAACGACCATTTGGAGCAAATAAAGACAAAATCATACCAATAAACATTAACAAATAACCAACATAGGTAATAGTTGTTCCCCACCAATCATGATTTACACTTAAACGAGTGCCTTTTTCATCTTCATCATAACTAGATTGAAAGAAACGATAACCTTGATAATCCATTACATGATTCATAAAGATGTTTTGATCTCTTGAGTAATTGTTTTTCTCATCAATAATTGTAACATCACTTGAATAAGAAGATGGTGAGTTTGAACCTGGATAACGATCTAATGTAAAGTTTCTACAAGCAATGTAAAAAGGAACTTCAATTTGAGTAGAGCCATACTCCATTTCATATGTTAAACCTCCAAAATTGAAAACTTCATGTTCAGGAATAGCACCCATTCCACCTTCTAATTCGACTATTTTAGTTTCATTTCCATCAGTAATTTTCACAGTTAAATAATCTGAACCGATTTTTTTGTTTCCTGAAGGTAATTTCATTCTTTTAGCATGATCGATTTTTTGTTTGAATACAAATTGTTGACCATTTACCAAATACAATGTAGTTGTTTTAAATTCAACCAGAGTATCAACTGGAATTTGAACATATAAAGAATCATTGACAGGTTTTCCAGATTGTCTTACTTTTTGCATTTCAGACATTGGTAAATATTTCATTGGAAAATCTGTTTTTAGCATTAATTTTCCGTTCACTGATGAAATATTAATTCCTTCAGCTGCATTTTCTTTTTCAAATGAAAGAGGAATGGTATTAATCATCAAGAAATTATTTTTCTCCAAATAATTTGATTTCATACCATTTGTTTTGATGTCTAAGACAAATCCATTTATCGAATCGTTTATAACCAATGAATCAATCATTTTTTTCTGGAAATTCACATACTCAATTGTTACAGGTGTTTTGTGATTTGGAAAGTCTACATCAATTGAAAAATCGTTATCTGTAATTTCTGACATTAACATTTTTTCATTGTATGAAAATTGCATTTTACCATCATTGATTTTAAACCATAAATGAGGATCAGATGACATGATTATGTTTGATTTTTCTCCCTCACGAATCAACATCATTCCTTCGAAACTAATGTATCTTGTAGCTCCAGCACCAATTAAAACAATGATAAATGAAAGGTGAAAAGCTAAAGATGCTATCTTCTCACGTTTGTACATTTGATATTTGAAAATGTTAGAGATAAGATTCATTCCAAGATAAGTCAAAAGAATCTCAAACCAAAGTGCGTTGTATATTATTATTCTTGCTGTTTGCGTGTCATATATTGATTCTAAAAATGTTGCTGCTCCGATAGCAAAAAGGAAGATAAACATCCCTAAAGTCATCATTTTCATTGAGAAAAAAGATTGTGCAAATTTTTCCATTAGTTTGAATTTTAGGAGCAAAAATAATCAATGCTATTATATAAATCCGTATATATTTCCATTATTTGAAGAATGAATAATTCGAATAGTCGAAAACAATTGATTTTAAACTTCAAAATTTGTCTTATTTTTACAATTAATGAATATTTATTTAACATATGATTACGAACTTTTTTTCGGAGAGAAAACAGGAACAGTAGATAAATGTATTATTGAGCAAACAAATTCTTTATTGCAAATTGCTCAAAAATATAATATTCAAATGACGTTTTTTGTGGATGTTGGGTTTTTAATTCAACTTGAGAAATGGTCAGAAAAACACTCTTCATTATTAATTGATTTGAATAAGATTAAAGATCAAATTCAATCAATAATTCAATTGAATTCAAAAGTTCAATTACATATTCATCCGCATTGGGAAAAAGCTTATTATGATGGTGAAAAATGGATTATCAATACCGAAAATTGTTATAAGCTTTTTGATTTTTCAGATGATGAAATAAATCGAATAGTAAGTGAATATAAAGTTTACTTAGATGATTTAGTAGGCTACTCAACTACTACTTTTAGAGCTGGAGGATGGTGTATACAACCTTTTGAAAGGTTAAAACCAATCTTTCAAAGACTTGGTTTGAAAGTTGATTCAAGCGTTTTTGTTGGGGGACAATTTGAGTCGAATAATTATTATTTTGATTTTAGAAATGCACCCCATAAATGCAGCTATAATTTTGAAAATGATATTTGCATTGAAGATATAAATGGATGTTTTTTAGAGGTTCCTATTTCATCTCACAGATATTCACCTTTATTTTATTGGCGTTTATATATTTTAGGTCGTTTATTCCCTAAAAATCATAAAATGTTAGGGGATGGAATTTTCTTATCTCAACCAGGAAGAAAAAAATCAGTTTTGACAAGTTTTACTTGGAATCATGCAAGTTCTGACGGGTATTACGCATCTAAACTGAATGTGATAAAAAATAAATTAACCAAACAATCATATGAAAATATGGTTGTTATTGGTCATCCAAAGTCAAATACTCATTTTTCAATTAGAAAATTAGAGCAATTTGTAAAAAAGAATTGCAAGAAACATTCATTTATTTCGTTTAATTAAGTTGTGGAGGTAATTGAAAGAAATAAAATAGATGTTGATAGATGGGATCATTTGGTTTTGTCATCTTCTAACCATACTTTATTTTCTCTATCGACTTATTTAGATTCAGTTGCTGAGAATTGGGCTGTTTTAGTTAATGAAGACTATACTTTAGGTATCGCTTTACCTTACACAATTAGATTTGGAGTTAAAACACTATATACTCCTTTTTTCATGAGATATATTGAAGTTTTAGGTGGTATTGAAATTGATAACCTAGAAAATTATCTGAAATCTAATTTTGTATCCTCTAAGTTTAAAATAAGAACACAATTATTATTAGACAACTCTATTGTCTTTACTTTTCAGGAAGTTAGATTATTAAAAATAAATCAGCAAGTAAAACGGATGCTTGTGAAATCTTCAAAATCAGATTACGAAATAAGGGAAGTAAAAGATGATTTTACAGAAGTGTTAAAGTTAATTGAAAACGAATTAAGTAGTAAAGTAGAGGTCTTTCAATCGGATTCAAAAAAATACATCGAAAGATTAGTTGAAAACTTAAAATCCAAAAGACTCATCAAAATATATGGTTTTTATCAATCGAATGATTTAGTTGGAGGAATGATTTTTATTTTAGCTCAAAACAGAACTATTTATTTGAAAGGTGCTGCAATTGAAAACGCTAGGAGTCAAGGTTTAATGTATTCTTGTATGAATAATGAAATTGAGAACACGCTTCAGGAAGGTAAAATTTTTGATTTTGGCGGTTCTTCTATTGCTGGAGTTAAAAGATTTAATTTAAATTTTGGTTCAGATGAAATCGAATATTATGAATATGAATGGAATCATGCTCCTTGGTGGTGGAGATTATTAAAATATATTCGAAAAAAAATAAAGAAATAGATTTGAACGAGCGTTCATTTGAAAGTATATATAAAATAACTTAAACTTTTTTTTACTTTTGTTTATGCTTTTACCAAAAACAAGTATACCAAGATGGATCATAATCGTGATGGATTTATTTTTATCACTTTTATCATTGTTTTTCGCCTATCTAATCCGATTCGATTTAAAGGCTGACACTGCTTTGTTTCAGCAAGAATGGGAAATTTTATCTAAATCTATAGGCTTTTATTTTCTAGTCAAATTTGTTGTTTTCTATCTTTTTAAAATTCATAAAGGGTTAATTAGACATACATCAACAGCTGATTTTCGAAGATTGTTTTTTGCGATTTTAACAACATCAATTGTTTACTTTGTTGGAGGCTTGGTTCGTTTATATTTTATGGACGGATTTTTCTTGTTTCCAATGTCAGTTTTATTAATTGAATTTTTAGCTTCAATAATGGCATTAGTTGGAGCAAGATTCTTTATAAAATTGATGTATTTAGAGTCTATAAAAATTAAAAATAGTGATGAGCGAATATTGATTTACGGTGCAGGTATTTCTGGATTAATCACCAAAAGAACAATTGAGAAAGACCAAAGAATCTCTTATCAAATAATTGGTTTTGTAGATGATAATAAAAAAATGTCTGGAAGTCGTTTGGAAGGTTTAGCTATTTTTCATTCTTCAAAATTGGAAACGATAATTAAGGATGAAGGAGTTACTCAATTGATTATTGCTATTCAAGACCCATCAGAAGAAAATAAAAAGAAAATTATTGATGTTTGTTTGAATAATAATGTGACTGTTCAACAGGTTCCAAATCCAAAAAGTTGGATCAATGGAGAATTCTCTACGAAGCAAATCAGTAAAATTAAAATTGAAGATTTGTTGGGTCGAAAACCAATTGTTTTGGACGAGCAAAAGATTTCAAGTGAATTAAACAATAAAACAATATTAGTAACTGGAGCTGCAGGATCGATCGGAAGTGGTATGGTTTTGCAAATTGCGAAGTATCAACCATTAAAAGTTGTGTTGTTAGACCAAGCTGAATCTCCAATGTATGATATTCAGAATCAATTGTTAACTCAATTTCCTAATTTGGTTTTTGAAGTTGTAATTGGCGATATTCGTAACTATGAACGAATGGAGCGTGTTTTTGAATATTATCGACCAGAATATGTGTTTCATGCAGCTGCTTATAAGCATGTTCCGTTAATGGAAAATAATCCTTCTGAAGCAATTTTGACAAATGTGAAGGGTACTAAAAACTTGGTTGATTTAGCGAATAAATATCAGGTGAAGAAGTTTGTAATGATTTCAACTGATAAAGCGGTGAATCCAACGAATGTGATGGGTGCTTCTAAGCGAATTGCTGAAATTTATGCCCAAGCGGCAAACGAAAAGGGAATTACAAAATTTGTAACGACACGTTTTGGAAATGTACTAGGTTCTAATGGTTCAGTTATTCCACTTTTTCAACGACAAATTGAGCAGGGCGGACCGTTAACGATTACAGATAAACGAATTACGCGTTTCTTTATGACAATTCCAGAAGCTTGTCAATTAGTCTTGGAAGCTGGAGCAATGGGTGAAGGTGGCGAGATTTTTGTATTCGATATGGGCGAGTCTGTTAAAATAATTGATTTGGCTCGCAAAATGATTCAATTAAGTGGTTTAGAAGAAGGGAAAGATATTGAAATAAAAGTGACAGGACTTCGACCAGGAGAAAAGTTGTACGAAGAATTGTTAGCTCAAGAAGAGAATACACTTCCGACCCATCACCCTCAAATTTTAAAAGCGAAAATCCGTATAGAAGATGAGGTGAAAATTAAACAAATTGAAGATTTAATTCATTTGTTTGAAGCGCAAAAAAACAATGAAATCGTTTCTAAAATGAAAGAAATTGTTCCTGAATATATTAGTAATAATTCTGAATTTGAGTTACTTGATAAAAAATGATTAAACCAGTAAATATACAAGTTCGATTCTCCGATTTAGATATCATGGGGCATGTTAATAATTCAGTTTATTTAACTTATTTTGAATTAGCGCGTGTTGAATATTTTCAGCAATTATTAGGAGAGAAGTGGGATTGGAATACCTATGGTATGTTGCTGAAGAAAAATGAAATCGTTTATCATAAATCTGTCCTTTTACATGATACTCCTGAAATAACTATTTTCACAACTCAAATTGGAACAAAAAGTTTTACGTTTGAATATGAATTAAAAGTAAGAGGCGAAATTTATACTACTGGAAGTTCATTAATGATTTGTTTCGATGCAACTAAAAATGAAACAATTGAAATTCCAGCGAAATTAAAAGAATCATTGATCTTGTTGAAAAGGAATGATATTTGATCTATTTTAAAATAATTTTAACCTAGAAATGATGAAACTGAAAAACTTTATTTTAACCTTATTATTGCTGATTGGAACAAATTTAATTGCTCAAATAGGTGTTCAAACGGCAAAGCCATGTAATCAGAAATCACTTGATCGAAAACGAAATGCTCGTTTTGCAGAATGGGAATGTGGGAAATTAGCTGGCGCAGTCGATTGTAATGAAAAATTGGATTACGACGATAATTCAAACACCTATACTTCTGGAATTGATAATTTACCATTTACAGGTGTTTGTGAAACATGCCACAACAATGGTTTGTTAGAACATCGTGTGACATTTATCAATGGTAAAGAATCAGGAAAAGATACAACTACTTATGAATCATGCTGTCCGATGGTGATTCGTGAAAATGTAGATGGTTTAAGAAATGGTCAATGGATTTATTATTTCGATACTGTTGGAAGTCCAATCGAGTGGGAAATGAATTACTTTATGGGTCAAAAACATGGTAAACATGTATTTTTCACTATAAAAGGCGACACAGCTTTGTATGAAAATTACAGTCATGGGTTATTGGAAGGTCAAAAAAGAACTTATTACCAACGATCTAAAATTGAAAAAGATTTACATTATTCGAAAGGTTTATTGAATGGATCATTTAAAGCTTATGCTTTTAAAGGTCAATTATTACAAGAAGGAAACTTTACAATGGGTAAAAAAGATGGTGAATTCAAATATTACTATGATGATGGTGTTTTATTGAAAATTGAACATTGGAAACTAGATGTAAAAGAGGGAGAATTTAAAACTTTTTACTACGAAGGCCATTTACAAACCTTAGAAAATTACAAAAAAGGTAAAATGGAAGGCTGGTTTGAAGAATATTATCCAGATCAAAAGATTAAAAGAAGAGCATTGTATAATAAGAAAAATATTGTGATTGAAGAACATAAATTCAACGAAAAAGGTCAAGAAACGTATACTTATGTTGAATTAAAAGGGCGTAAGAAAAAGAAAAAAGCAGAAGATGACGCTGCGCCTGGTTCGGATATTTAAAATATTAAGCTGATGTTTTTCATCAGCTTTTTTTTGGTTCAATGATTGTATATATATAAATAATTATTCATTCAACACGTTGGATTATGAAAACATTACTATTCGCAATCTCATTTTGCAGTTTAACATTCAATGTTAAAGGGGCAGAAGTTTTTATTAGAGTTTTAAAAACAGGAACACATTATTCTACTGTTTACAATCAAACACACTATAATTCAACGAATATCTTTCGATTTTTCGATTTGCCTGGAGGTACAATTCCTATTCAGGTAATTGAACAGAATACAGGGACATTTATTTATAATTCCTCAATGTATTTAAATTCAAACCAGCGAATAGTAGCTGAACTTGATGTTTATGGAAATTTTACAAAACGTAATTGTTGAATATAGTAACTGGTATACACCGATTCAAAATGGCTTGGGAGTAAATAATGGTAACGTTGTTTATCCAAATACGAATCAGAATTCAACAGTAAATAATCAGTACAATCAACAAATGTTTACGCAGTTCTTGAATTCTTTAGATAAAGAAAGTTTTGATTCTAAGAAATTGGATAAAGCTAAAAAGTACATTGATAAAGGGAATTTAAATGCTTCTCAAATTACCGATATTGCTAAGAAATTTAGTTTTGATTCAAATCGTTTGGATTGGGCTAAATATGCTTATACAAAATGCAACGACAAGGCAAATTATTTCATCTTAAAAGAGGTTTTTTCATTTAGTTCCAGCTATGATGAATTAGAGGAATATATGTTGACACATTAAATGATTGTAGCTTTTTTTGGTAAATATTTAATATTGATTCATATCCAATATTTTTTTAAAATATTATCAAATTAGTTATTATATTTTTTCTTACATTTGAAAAAAAAAGTATTATGTCTGATAAATTCTTTGAAGGATCAACAGTTGCGATAGGCACTTTGTATACAACTATTGTATTGCTTATTTTAGCATCAATTATGATTTGGGGTTAATTTCCTCAAAAAATCAGAAAGAAAATGTCCTGTTCAAAGAGAGCAGGATTTTTTTTAACCCTCACATTTAAAAGTTCATATGTCGATTAATTCTATTTTCGCGTGGATCATGAAAAAACGAATTCATCAAATTGATTTGTTTCGTAAATATCCACTTGAAGTTCAAGAAGAATTATTAGGCCAATTAGTTGAAAAGGCTAAAGACACAGAATGGGGTAAAATTCATCATTTTAGAGATATAGATTCTTACGAATCATTCAAGAAAAATGTTGATCTTCAAGATTATGATACTTTAAAACCTTTTGTAAATCGATTGTTAGAAGGCGAAGAAAATATTCTTTGGCCAACAGATATTAAATGGTTTGCAAAATCCTCGGGAACAACTTCTGACAGAAGTAAATTAATTCCAGTTTCAAAAGAAGCATTAGAAGATTGTCATCAAAAAGGAGGTAAAGATTTATTAGCCCTTTATTATCAGCAACATCCAGAAGCTAAATTATACAAAGGAAAACATTTAATTGTTGGTGGAAGTGTTGAGATAAATTCCGTAACAGAAAAATCGTTCTCTGGTGATTTATCTGCAATTATTGTCAAAAATCTTCCTTGGTGGGCTGAACGAAGAAGAACTCCTGCAAAGGAAATTGCTATGATGCATGAATGGGAAGCCAAGATTGAGAAAATGGCAAAAAGTACAATCAACGAGGATGTTTGTATAATTGCTGGAGTGCCAAGTTGGACATTGGTTTTAATGAAACGAGTGTTAGAGATTTCTGGTAAAAATAATCTAAAAGAAGTTTGGCCCAATCTTGTTTTATACATGCATGGAGGTGTTAGTTTTGATCCGTACAGAGAGCAATTCAAACAATTGATCCCAGATGAAAGCATGAGTTATATTGAAACGTATAATGCTTCTGAAGGATTTATTGGGATTCAAGATGATCCTTCCAAAAATGAATTATTATTGATGTTAGATTATGGGATTTATTTTGAATTTATTCCAATGTCTGACTTTAAAGGTGTGCTTTCGAATAACGTCATTAATCTCTCTCAAGTTGAAGTTGGAGTTAATTATGCAATCGTCATTTCAACAAATGCAGGTTTATGGCGCTATGTAATTGGTGATACAATTAAATTTACATCCAAAACACCTTATCGTTTTGTGATTTCAGGAAGAACTAAATCTTTTATAAATATTTTTGGTGAAGAGTTAATTGTCGAAAATGCGGAACAAGCAGTTGCAATAGCATGTGAAGAAACTAATGCAAAATTGAAAGAATATTCTGCAGGACCAATCTATATGAATGAACATTCGAAAGGTGGTCACGAATGGGTATTTGAGTTCTCAGAAAGTCCAACAGATTTTAGTCTTTTTTCTGAAAAATTAGATGCAACTTTAAGAGCGTTAAATTCTGATTACGATGCAAAACGCACGAAAAATTTAATCATGGATTTTCCTAAAATTAATATTTTAAAACCTGGTACGTTTGATGCATGGTTAAAATCGAAAGGAAAATTG
>CALPRR020000019.1 GCA_943326025.2 Candidatus Kuenenia stuttgartensis
GATTATAAAGAAGGTAAATTGATCGATCAATTGATTCAGTTTATTCAAAACAACAATAATAAAGTTGCACTTCAGGTTTACAGCATCTATTTCATAACTCATTTTGTAAAAAAATATCCTGAATTATTCGAAGAAGTCAAATCAATTATAGAACTTAATTCTCAAAATCATAGTCCTGCATATAATGTCGCAATTCGAAATTTCAGGAAATTGATATCAATTAAAAATCACAAAAAATAAAGCTTTAAATATTTTACTGTCAATCTTAGCATTTTTAGCGGATTTCTCAGTAACTTTAAATAGTTTTAAAAAAATACATTTTGATTGATTTTTCATTTTCAGGTAATGTCACTACTCCAACAAAAGGCAAATTACTTATTTCAGATCCATTTTTAAATGACGACTATTTTAGAAGGTCAGTTATCTATTTGTGTGAACATAATGAAGAAGGAAGTTTTGGCTTTGTCTTAAATAATTTTGTTGACATCAAATTATCAGAAATGAATCCTGAATTCCCAAAAGTAGGAACGAGAATTAGTATTGGTGGGCCAGTTGAATTGAAAAATTTATACTTCATACACACTTTAGGAGATCAGATTGAAAATAGTATTTCAATTCATGAAAATGTCAGTATCGGAGGAAGCTTTGAACAATTAACCAAAATCATTGATGAAAATCCAGAATTAGAAAACAATGTTAGATTTTTTATTGGTTATGCTGGTTGGACATACGAGCAACTTCAAGAAGAAATTCAAAGTAATTCTTGGATAGTAGTTGATTTAAAATCAGATAAAGACTTATTTGACACAAAAAATGAAAATATTTGGAAAGACTATTTAGAGTATTTAGGAGGTAAATTTAAAGTTATGAGTAAATCTCCTATTAATCCATCGGATAATTAATATAGATGTTAGATTTCTAGAAATTAGATAATTAGACAAAAGATAATTATCTTAATAATTAGGAATAATTTTTGATAATAACATTTAAGTTTATCAAATAATTTTAAATTCAAAAAAAGTGTCATTTCAAACTCCATTAGCAGAAAGAATGCGTCCAAAGAACTTGGATGAATACATTGGACAAGAGCATTTATTGAAAGATGGAGCTTCACTTCGTCGTGCATTAGAATCTGGATTGATACCTTCTATGATTTTATGGGGTCCTCCAGGAGTTGGAAAGACTACATTAGCGAACTTAATTGCAAACTTTCTCGGTCGACCTTTTTATACTTTATCGGCTATTTCTTCGGGTGTTAAAGATGTTCGAGATGTTATTAATAAAGTGGAGCAAACTGGAATGTTTCAACAAAAAGGAGCAATTTTATTTATTGATGAAATTCACCGATTTTCAAAAGCTCAACAAGATTCATTATTGGGTGCTGTAGAAAAAGGAATTGTTACATTAATTGGCGCAACAACGGAAAATCCTTCATTCGAAGTTATTTCAGCTTTACTTTCTAGATGCCAAGTATACACTTTACAACACCATACAAAAGATGATTTAGAAAAATTGTTGATTCGATCAATTAAAGATGATTTGATTTTAAAAACGAAAAACATTACCTTAAAAGAAACAAATGCTTTATTAGGTATTTCGGGTGGAGATGCTCGAAAACTTTTAAATGTATTTGAAATAATTGTTGGTACTTATAAAATCAATACGCCAATAATTATAACTGACGAACTTGTTCTTTCCATTGCACAGCAAAGTTTAGCAATGTATGATAAAGATGGAGAACAACATTATGATATTATTTCTGCTTTTATAAAATCTATTAGAGGAAGTGATCCTAATGCTGCTGTTTATTGGTTAGCGAGAATGATTGAAGGTGGTGAAGAACCAAAATTTATAGCTAGACGATTAATTATTTTAGCATCAGAAGATATTGGTTTAGCAAATCCAAATGCTTTATTAATGGCTACAAATTGTTTTCAAGCTGTTGATGTTATTGGTTGGCCAGAATCTCGAATAATTCTTTCGCAATGTGCTATTTATCTAGCGACTTCACCGAAAGGAAATGCATCTTACATGGCTATAAACCAAGCGCAAGAAGAAGTGAAAAGATCAGGTAACCTTCCTGTTCCATTAGCATTGAGAAATGCTCCAACAAAATTGATGAAAGATCTTGGTTATGGTCAAGGTTATAAATATTCTCACAGTTATCCAGGTAATTTTGCTGAACAAGAATTTCTACCTTCTGAACTAAGTAATATGAAATTTTTCAAAGCTGGGAGTAGTAAAAAAGAACAGGAAATCGAAGAGAATATCCAAAAATTATGGGGAAAAAAATATAAATAAAAACTACTCATGAAAAAAATAATTTTTCTTTGTTTATTTATTTACATTTCTGTTTTTAACAGCTTCTGTTGTATTTCACAAAACAACACAACTTTCGATGTATCTAATATTCGTATAGAATATTCTTGTGATAGTGATAGTAATAATATACTAAGCCTGGATAATCCTTTAGAAAAAGTTAACGAATGGCAATCGTTTTATAAAGAAAAATACACCAATTATTTTACTTCTCATTTAGCTTTAAAAACATGTGAATCTTTTAAACTAAAAATTATTGTTCCAAAAAAAATTAATAACAATAATTTAAACTTTTATATAGAAAATACAGATAATAAGTTATCAAAAAATAAACTAAATGATTCAACAATCATTTTAAATATTCAACACAAACCAATTGATTTTAAAATATCTTCTTATTTTAAAAATACAAAAATTAGCCAACTGAATATCCATTTTTTCAATGAGAATAAGCAAACTATTTTTATCGTACCATTAACATCAGTAAAGTTAAATAAGGATAGTATTACGAACAACTTAAACTCTGTTTATAAACAAGTTAATATTCAATTTGATGTAAAATTTAATCCAGTTTTTTATTCTAAAGCTTTCAATGAAAGTTCACTATTTGTTAATCCAGATATTAATAACGATCAATATACTCATCAAATGAGAGATTTGAGAGATATTTATTTTGATCGTAATCCTAATGCTAATAAAAATGCATATTATATTTTCATTATACCTGGATTTATCAATAATGATTTACATGGATATATGGCTAGAAATAAAGCTTTTGGATTTGTATCAGAAAAATCTAAACTCATTTATAAAGATATAGTTAGAACGTTAGGATTTGGATTAGGTTCTTTACAAAATTCATGGGTAAATAAAGGTCCCCAAAAAGGAAGTACAGAGAATTTAATGGATATTAATTATGGTTCAAAATTAACTTATTTTCAATGGGAATTAATAAGAAGTAGTTGTGATAGCTATTTATATTATGATGCTGAAGAAGATGTTAAGTCAATAAATGGTCGAGTTGCATATTATTCATGGCAGGAAGATTTAGAGGGAAATATAATTATGCAACAAGACGATTTGTTGACAACAATAAAAAGGCCATTTAAGAAAAACTATCTTTCATATCATCTAAACATCAAAGATATTTTGTTAAAACCCTTATTTTCTATAGGAAAGTATTTTATATGCTGGTTTCATTTTATATTTTTTTCAATTTTATTAATTATCACTTTATTAATTAGAAAAAGATGGAAAAGAAAAATTCAAATTCTATTCAAAAGACCTAAACTGATTACAAAATTCCTTTTTTTATGTTTAATAATACTAAATATAATTATTTACTACGCCGGTTTTATTTTCATTCAAAATCAAATCATTAAACATAAAATCACTTCAGGATATTTAGAGGATTTAAAAGATAATAGTTATGAACAAGCAATTCAAGCAATTCTTGAAAACAAAGAAATTAAAAGAGACGATGAAACTGATCTTATATCTGAGATTCTTTTGAAGAGAGACCATAAATGGTATATGAGAACAAAAGGAAATGTACTTTATTTTTCTCTCAAAAAAGATGAAAATAATAAATGGAATAAATGTAAATTTCAATATGATTCAAAATTTCTTTCTTTATCAACACAAAAATTTAGTGAAGAAGTAGAAAGTCATTATATGGTTTTTAATTACTTCAGTGAGAAAAATGAAATTTTATATCAACGTGTTTTTAATCACAATGGTACAGATATTACAAATAAGATAACAATAAACGAAGATCCTTCAAAAAGAGTATTGCTATTCGTAAACGGTTATAGACCAACATCAATCGGAAGAAATTTTGAAGAATCTTTTTCAGACATACAAAAAAATGGATTTGAATTTCCTAATTCAAATAATTTAATTTATTTATTTGATCGTTATGATTATTGGAGACCTTGGAATGAAATTGATCTCATTTTTCAGAGAAGAATAAATCCAACTGAAAGTTATTATGCAGATGGACATTTTTCAGTCGAAACATCAAATTACAAAAGTCTTATTGAATTTACTTCAACATCCTCGATTTATCCCGAAAGATGCTCGAATAAATTCAATCATACTTGTAAAACAGTTAAAAAAAAGAATTCATTTTTTTCATGGTTCAAATCTAACAAAACATTAGACTTACTTCCTACTCAACCAAATAAACATGGATTTAATATTCGTCGAGAAAATGGAAGAATTGCTGGTAAAAACTTGCTACAGATGTTGAATGAAATTCCAAATAAGTCAAAAAACGACACTATCAATATTATTGCTCATAGTATGGGATATGCTTATGCTTTAGGAATTATTGACGAATTAAAAGGAAACATCAATTTAGGTGAATTCTACATTATTTCTCCAGAAAATCCAGAAAGCGGAGAAATAAACATTAATGATTGGACTCAAGTTTATCAATATGGTTGTGATCATAATAAATACAAATATACAGCGCCTTGTATGTTAGATGGTATAGCACCTCAAAAAAGAACAAATGGTTTACCTGTAAATAATCACATTTTTATTCCTGAAAAATACTATAATCGTCATGGGTTTTATGATTCCCATTTTATAGGTTATTTCACTTGGATATTTGATTTGAAACCTACAGATCCAGGATACATAAGACAACGATGATTTTATTCAACTCAAATTTTAATTTATTGATTAAAAAATAAATTAACTTTAGACTCTCTATAGAAAATTGAATTTATGATTTCAAAATTAGCATACTACATTTTTGTTATTCCTCTCTCCTACTTTCCGCTCAGATTTATTTATCTCTTAACTGATTTTTTATACATCAATCTAATTTTAATTTTTCCTTATCGCAGAAAAGTTGTTAGGCAAAATTTAGAACGCTCTTTTCCTAATAAATCTCTTTCTGAAATCAAAAGAATTGAACGTAAATTTTATCGGCATTTTACTGATATTTTAGCTGAAGGAATTAAGAATTTGACTATTTCCAAAGAAGAGTTATCAAAAAGATTAATTGTCAAAAACCCTGAGGTCATGAATGAATTACATGATCAAAATAAAAGTGTGCTATTAGTTTCAGGACATTATAACAATTGGGAATGGCTTATTACAACTCAAAATTCATTATTTAAACAGCAAGCTATGGGAATTGGAATGCCTTTAACGAGCAAATTTTGGGACAAAAAAATAAATGAACGAAGATCTCGTTTTGGAATGAAAGTTATTCATGCCAAAAATTTTAAAGAAGCCATCGAAAATGAAAAAAGCAATCCCATTGCTATATTAACTTTAAGCGATCAATCTCCTGGAGATTCTCGAAAAAGTTATTGGATGAATTTTTTAAATCAAGAAACTGCTGTTTTATTTGGAGCAGAACAAATGGCTCACGAATATAATTTTGCAGTTGTTTTCTTTAAAATGGTTAAAGTTAAAAGAGGGTATTATCAGATGGAATTAAATTTGATTTCTTCAGATCCTAAAACAATGAACTGGGGCGAAATTACAGAAGCTCATGCGCATTTATTAGAAAATGCTATAAATGACAAACCAGAATTTTGGATTTGGTCTCATAAAAGATGGAAACGAGATATACCTTCTGATTTAGAAAATTTAAAAACTCAACAAAGATTAAAATTTGAGCATAAATACAAAACGATAAACTAAAGAGATGAAATTTCTGTTCCTAATTTTTTTTATTTCAATTTTAACATCTTGTAAGATAATAAAATCATCCAGTGAATTGAATTCAATTAAAAGTGAAATTATTGAATACACTGCAGATAGTTGCTATGCTAGAGGGATATTAATTAAGAATAATATTCTTTATACAGCAAATTCTAATGGAAAAATATATTCTTACAATTTAAGTACAAAAGAAAAAATCTGTTACGAATCAAAAAGTGAAAAAATTCAAGAATTAAGAGATATTCAAAATATAAAAGATGATATCGTTGCTATTCAAAGTGGAACTTCTGGGTTAGTGGTTCATTTAAAAAACAACGCTTTAGAAATTGAAAAACATCAAATTTGGGACAGTGTTTTTTTAGACGGTATTGATGGATCAAATAATATTGCATTTATGATGGGTGATCCGATTCAAAATATATTTTCTCTTTACAAAAATGAAAATAATAAATGGGAGAAATGCGATGGAAATATTTCAGCATTGGAAGGTGAAGCTGGATTTTCTGCAAGTGGAACAAATGTTCAAATTTTAAATGATTCAACATTTATTTTTGTGTCAGGAGGTAGTCAAAGCCGTTATTTTAAATCTAGTAATAAAGGAAAAACATGGAGTTCAAAAATGTTGCCTTTTGTACAAGGAGAAGGAATAGGAGCATTTTCGGTATGTTTTAAAGATGATTTATCAGGAGTTGTTGTTGGTGGTAATTATACTCAACCAACTAATAAAATGAAAAATTCATTCTATACGAAAGATGGTGGAAAAACATGGGAAATAGCTACTATTTCTCCGAATGGTTATCGTTCAGCTGTTCATTTTAAACAAGGTGTATATTATACTTGTGGAACAAATGGATTAGATTATTCTCTAGATTATGGAAAAACTTGGTTTTCAATTTCAACAAAATGCTTTTTCGCAATGACTTCTGATGATGAAAATCTTTATTTGACCTCAAAAAACGGTAAAATTGAAGTAATTAAATTGATTAAATAAGATGAATTCAACAGAAATTGTATCACAAATAAAGTCAATCATTAAAAAACAATTTGAAAATGAATCAACTGGTCATGACTGGTTTCATATAGAACGAGTTTATAACATGGCCGCTTTTCTTCAAAAAACGGAAGGTGGAGATCTTGAAATTATTGAATTAGCAGCACTTTTACACGATGTTTCTGACCATAAATTCAATGGAGGATCAGCTACTTTAGGTGGTGATATCGCTTTTGAAATGTTAATTAATTTAAAATACTCACCAGTAAAAGCTGAAAAAGTTCGAGAAATCATTAATCAAGTTTCATTTAAAGGTGCAAACGTTGAACATTTAACTAATTCAATTGAAGCCAAAATCGTACAAGATGCTGATCGATTGGATGCGATAGGAGCAATCGGAATTGCTAGAGCATTTGCTTATGGAGGAAACAAAGAAAGACCACTTTTCGATCCATCAATTCCACCTGTTTTACATGATAGTTTTAATGCTTATAAAAATTCAAAAAGTCATACTATCAATCACTTTCACGAAAAATTACTACTTTTAAGAAGTAAATTGAATACTAGTACTGCAATTAACATAGGAAATGAACGACATGAATTTTTAGAATTGTTTTTAAAAAACTTCATGAATGAATGGAATTTCTCGAAATAACTTATTTTAAATGTCTGAACATTACGCACTTGGAATTGATATTGGAGGTACAAACTCTGTTTATGGGTTGGTTGACAAAACCGGAAATGTTATCATTGAAAAGAGTTTACCTACTTCACTGTTCGAATTACCTGAAGATTTAGTAAACAAAATATATAGCGATTTATCAAACGAAAACCTATTAGATTCAATCATTGGCATTGGCATTGGAGCACCAAATGGTAATCATTTTACTGGAAATATTGAATATGCACCAAATTTAAAATGGAAAGGGATCGTTCCTTTGGCTCGAATTTTTACAGATAAATTTCATAAACCTGCTATCTTAACTAATGATGCAAATGCTGCTGCAATTGGAGAAATGCTTTTTGGAAACGCAAAAGATTTAAAACATTTTGTTACAATTACACTTGGAACGGGTGTTGGCAGCGGAGTAATTATTGATGGTCAATTGGTTTACGGTCAAGATGGTTTCGCAGGTGAATATGGTCATATTAGAATAATAAAGGATGGTCGAACATGTGGTTGTGGAAGAAAAGGTTGTTTAGAAACATATGCTTCTTCGACTGGAGTTGTTAGAAGTATTACTGAACTTCCATCTGAAAACAAATCAACTTCATCGTTAATGAAAATTGAACATCCAACGGCAAAAGATGTTTTTCAAGAAGCTGAAAAAGGAGATTTATTTGCAAATGAAATAATTGATTTCACTGCAGAAACATTAGGTTCAGCTCTTGCAGATTTTTCTTGTTTTTCAAATCCTAAAGCATTTATTTTATTTGGTGGAATTGCTCAAAGTGGTCTGGATTTTGCAAACAAAGTAAAATATCATTTTGAACAAAATGCATTGAAAATTTATCAAGATAAAATTGAGATTAGAATTTCAAGTTTACACGGTAAAAATGCTGCAGTTTTAGGTTCAGCAGCTTCAATGTTCTGGAAAATATTAAATTAATTTATCGTTAAATTATATAAATGAAAAACGTTTTAGCATTATTTATCTTAATTTTCAGTCATTTAATCACGTTTTCACAAGATAAAAGTGTCAACAAATTAAAAGATTCTCAAGATACGCGTAAAAAATATATAAATACTGACACTCAAGCTGCACCACCAAAAGATGAGATTCCAAAATCAATTATTAGTACGACTTATGTAAATACATTCATTGGAACAGGTGGGCATGGTCATACCTATCCTGGAGCAAGTGCACCTTTTGGAATGATCCAATTAAGTCCTGACACAAGAGCCTTCGGATGGGATGGTAGTGGAGGATATCATTATTCTGATTCTGTTATTTACGGTTTTAGTCATACTCATTTAAGTGGTGTTGGAGTTCCAGATTATTGTGACTTATTAATTTCTCCACAATTAGGAAAAGCAAAAGTTGAACCTGCTTATAAAGTTGCTGGAGGATACGGTTCGCGATTTGATCATTCTTCTGAAAAAACAGCTCCTGGTTATTATGAAGTTTTTTTAAAAGACCCAAAAGTTCTAGTTCGATTAGCAACAACAGAGAGATGTGGAATTCATGAATATAATTTTAAAGAAAAAAAAGGTAAACGTTATATTGTGATCGATTTAGATCATAGAGATCAATTAATTTCTTCAGATATTAAATTGGAATCTAAAACAGCTATATCTGGACATAGAGTTTCCAAAGATTGGGCGAAAGAACAACATTTTTATTTTGCTATGGAATTAAATGTACCATATCAAAAAAGCAAAATACTATCTAAAAATGGCCAACATAAATTAGTTTTAGAATTCTCTGAAAAAATTCAACAAATTAAAATAAAAGTTGGAATTTCAGCAGTCGATGTTGATGGAGCTAAAGAAAATCTTGGATATGAAATAATGGATTTCGATTTAAGTAATGTTTTTACGACTACAATAGAATCCTGGGCTCATGAATTGAATAAAGTTGAGTTTAATTCGACAAATAAAGATGAATTAGTGACTTTTTACACTGCTTTATACCACTCTTTTTTAAGCCCAAATTTATTCAACGATGTTGATGGACGTTACAGAGGTAGAGACAATCAAATTCACAAATTAGCAACAACTTTCGAAAATCAATATACTGTTTTTTCACTTTGGGATACTTATAGAGCAACTCATCCTCTTTTTACTCTATTACAAAAACAAAGAACAGGTGAGATGATTAATACATTTTTAAGACAATATGATCAAGCGGGTGAACTTCCAGTTTGGGAATTAGCTGGAAATGAGACAGATTGTATGATTGGATATCACGCTGCTTCTGTTATTACAGATGCTTACATGAAAAAAATTCAAAATTTCGATATTGAAAAAGGGTACCAAGCAATGCTTAAATCTTCTAAAATAAATGAATTAGGGAAAATACAGTTTAGCAAAAATGGATTTATTTCTTACAACGAAGAAACTGAATCTGTTTCTAAATCGTTGGAATATGCATATGATGATTATTGTATTTCGATCTATGCAGATGCAATTCAAAACAAACAGAAAAAGAATGAAGATGTCAGAAAAGAATACTTAAATAGAAGTATGAATTTCGTTAATCTTTATGATCCAAGTACAAAATTCATGAGAGCTCGTAAAAGCGGTTTATGGTATTCCCCTTTTGATCCAAGTGAAGTGAATATGAACTACACTGAAGCAAATAGTTATCAATATTCGCTTTATACTCCTCATGCAATTGGTGTTTTAATCAATCTATTAGGAGGAAAAGACGAATTAGAGAAATGGTTAGATAAATTATTTTCAGCTGAATCAAAATTAAATGGAAGAGATCAAGTTGATATTTCAGGATTAATTGGGCAATATGCTCATGGAAATGAACCTTCTCATCACATGGCTTATTTGTATAATTACACGAATCATCCTCATAAAACTCAATTTTATATTGACAAAATATTAAATGAAATGTATTCCACAAAACCAGATGGTTTAGCAGGAAATGAAGATTGCGGACAAATGTCTTCGTGGTACGTTTTAAGCGCAATGGGGATTTATCAAATTGCTCCTGGAAATCCTTATTTCGAGATCGGAAGACCTTTAGGTGAAAAAACTACTTTAAAATTAGAAAACAGAAAAGAATTTACAATAAAAGTAACAAATCAATCAAAAGATAATAAATACATTCAAAAACTAAAGTTAAATGGTCGTAAAATCAACCGTTTATATTTGAGTTATGATGATATTTATGATGGAGGAACAATTGAATTTGAAATGGGACCTGAACCAAATTCTAAAGTTGATCAATTCGAACATGCTCCAACGATTGAAACCGTTCCTTCTGATTTCATACCTGTTCCTTACTTTGAACAAACAGCAAAAAACTTTAATGATTCAATGACTGTTAGTATGAACTATCCAAATATAAAAGACCGTGGATTTCAGATAAAATATACGATTGATGGAAGTGAACCAACTATTAATTCCAAAACATTCAAATCACCTTTTACTATTACCGAAACAAAAAATATCAAATGTCTATTAGTAGATACTATTTCGAAGACAGTTGGGAAATCAGTATTGAATGAATTTGTGAAAATTGATAATTCTATTCATTTAAATCTTCTAAACAATTATGCAAATCAATATGCTGCTTCAGGACAAAACACACTTATTGATGGTGTTTCAGGTGGAAATGATTACAGAACTGGAGATTGGCAAGGTTATCAAGGTACAGATATAATCGCTGAAATTACATTTGATACTCCAAGATCATTGAAAGAAATTGGATTAAGTTGTATTGAAGATACTAAATCTTGGATTTTTTATCCACAATCGATTTTGATCGAAACGTCAACAGATGGAATAAATTACACAAAATCATATTCTATTCAAGGAGACAATACAACAAATCCTGAAGCCAAATCAAAAAAAGAATATACTGTTCAAACATCTAACAAAGAAGGAATTAAAAAAATTAGAATCAAAGCTATTTCAATTGGAAAATGTCCTGATTGGCATTTAGGTAAGGGAAATGATTCTTGGTTATTTTCAGATGAAATTATTATGCGTTAATAAGTTTTGAAAGCCTTTTATCACAAAAAAACAGATAACATTTAATTAATCAATAAATTTACCAAGCTAAAAAATGAATAAAATAAAAAATCAAATGAAAAAAATTAGTGTATTATTATTTTTAACAACTTTCTTCTTTGGTTCGCTTGTAAAAGCTGACGAAGGAATGTGGTTTTTAATGAACATTGAACGTCTGAATCATAGAGACATGCAGAAAATGGGACTTCAATTGACAGCTGAAGAAATTTACAGCATTAACAATTCAAGTTTGAAAGATGCAATCGTTCAATTTAATGGAGGATGTACAGCAGAAGTTATCTCAAAAGATGGACTTTTATTAACGAATCATCACTGTGGTTTTGATGCAATTGCTGAATTATCTACTCCAGAGCATGATTATTTAACAAATGGTTTTTGGGCTGCAACTAAGAAAGACGAGTTAAAACCGAAAAGCTTATACGTTCGTTTCTTTGTAAGAATGGACGACGTTTCTAAACGTATTTTATCAAAATTAAATGATAAAATGACAGAAGCAGAAAGAGAAAAAGCAATTCAACAAGAATCAGCTTTAATCGAAAAAGAAAATAATGATGGTGGAAAATACACCGTTTCAGTTCGTTCTTTTTTCCAAGGAAATGAATTTTACTATTTTGTTTACCAAGATTATACAGATGTTAGATTAATCGGAACACCTCCTTCAAGTATTGGTAAATTCGGTGGAGACACAGACAACTGGGAATGGCCAAGACATACAGGTGATTTTTCTATGTTCAGAGTTTATGCAGATGCAAACGGAAATCCAGCTGAATACAATGTAAACAATGTTCCATTACATCCTAAAGTTCACTTAAAAGTAAATACATCAGGAGTAAAAGAAGATGATTATGCTATGATTTTAGGTTACCCAGGAAGAACAAATCGTTGGATGCCTGCAAGTGGAATCGAACAAAATGTTAAATATTCTTATCCTGCATGGGTTGAAGCTTCAAAATTAGGAATGGATCAAATGAAAGTTCATATGGACAAATCAGATCAAGTTCGTTTAGATTATGCTTCAAAATATGCTTCAGTTGCAAATTACTGGAAAAATCGTCAAGGTATGATTGATGCTTTAACGAAAGCTAAAACTTCTGAAACAAAAGCAAAAAATGAAGCTAAATTTAATAAATGGGCAAACAAACCTGAAAACAAAGCTGTTTATGGAAACGTTATTTCAGTTATTAATGCATACTACTCTAAAACAAATTTAAAAGCGCGTCACGATAACTATTTACAAGGATTAGTTAGAACAAGTGACTTAGCTGTTATGCCAATGAGAATTGGAGCTTCGATTGAGAAAGCATTGAATGAAAAAGATGAAACTAAAAAAGCTGAATCTTTAGCTAAAATTAAAGGTATGATTGAAGAGATGTATGCAAGTCTTTACATGCCTTTAGAAAAAGATGTATTGGCTGCTCAATTAAAATTGTATACAACGAAAGGAAGTGAATATGGATTAACTCCTTTAATGACTGATTTAGCAAAGAAAAATAATAATGATTTCTCTTCTTACATTAACGAAACTGCAAAAATAAGTATTTTCGCAAGCAAAGAAGCGTTGTTGAAATTTGTAGATAATGCATCAATCGAAGCATTAAAAGCAGATGGTTTATATGTTCTTTCAACTGATATTGTTGGAAAATTAAGAAATAAATCAGATGAGCAAATGGCACTTGATGCTGAATTTCAGAAATCTTATCGATTATTGGTTCAAGGATTAAGAGTTTCAAATCCTGAAGGAAAATACTACCCAGATGCTAACAGTACTTTACGATTAACATATGGTCAAGTAAGTGCACTTCCAGCTGATAAAAGAAATGATGCTAAAGTAAATTACTATACGACTCTTCAAGGTTTAATTGCAAAATACAAACCAAATGATCCTGAATTTGATTTACCAAAAAGACTAATCGAATTGAACGAAAAGAAAGATTTTGGTACATATGCTGACCCAAGTGGTTATATGCCAGTTAACTTTTTAACTAACAATGATATCACTGGTGGAAATTCAGGTTCTCCTGTATTAAATGGAAAAGGTGAATTAATTGGATTAGCGTTTGATGGTAATATTGAAGCAATGGCTGGAGATGTTATTTTCGATCATAAATTACAAAAAACAATTTGTGCAGATATTCGTTATGTATTATTTATTATTGATAGATACGCAGGAGCGAAACACATTGTTGATGAAATGGATTTAGTAAAATAATCCAATTAAATTGATAAATACTGAGGCGGCATTTAAGTCGCCTCTTTTTTTTATAATGATTTCTTAATGTTAAGCTAAAACCATAATTATAAGAATACTATTTCTTTGCATCATAATATAAATCGTTGATTATGATTATAAAAAGGAAAAACAAAGCAGAAATGAGTATTGATAAATTTGAATTAAATTACTGGTTCGAATTAGGTCAAAATGCAGAATCGAAAGGTGCAATTGATGAAGCTAAAAATTGGTATTCTATTGGATTGAAAAAAGCATCTGAAGTTCAAAATACTGAAATGACCAAATTATATAACAAATTTATAATGGCGTTATTCTTATAATTTAGTCTAAATTAAATCGAATCGAATGATCAGAAAGATATAAATCATTATTCGATTTTTGAACCCAAGGCATATCAATGTAAACAACTTGATTGTCTTTTTCAATTGGTTCATTATTATTCAAAACAAAAAATCGTTTTTCATTGACCCTTATTGAAAAACCATTTTTCTTCTTCTCTACTCCTATTTCAAAATCTTTATCTTTTAAATTCCAATTTTGCTTTGTTATATTAAAAAAGTTAATTTTTGAAGGATAAATTTTAGAATAAGCCAATACTACTTGTTTAGCCTTTTCAACTTTTTCTGCCTTAGCATTTATAAAGCAATAACTAATGTTTTTGTTTTTAATTATGAATGTTAACTGGTTATGATTGAAAAAACAAATTTCCTTTTTACTCATGTTTTCATATCTTTCAAATTCAATTTTAGCAATGATTAATATTGAAAAACTAATTAATAGGACTTTAATATATTTGAATTCTCTCAACAAATAAAATGCAATTACAATACTAAATGAAATGAATACGGTCCATTGAGAAATCAAAAAACCGGAGGCAATTGAACCTGGAAGTTCATCTATAATATGAACAGTCTTCAATGTAAACAATAGTGAGATAGACAAAATGAACACAAACAATTTACCTAGAAATTTCAACCAATAGAATGAAAAAACCAATAACCCAAAACCTAAAATAATTCCCGTTACAGACATTAAAGCAATATTTGTAATTAAGAAATAATTCGGAAATTGATGGAAATAATAAAGAGAAAGAGGAACCGTTAATAATTGAGCTGCAAGCCCAACCGCTGTTGTTTCCCATATTTTTCGTATCCATTTATTCTTTACAAAAATCCATCTTGAAATTGGTTGATAAAACCAAAAGATTCCTAACATCGCTAAAAAGGATAACTGAAAACCGATATCATACAAATTCAAAGGATTGATCACCAATAAAACAAATGCCGTAAAAAATAAATTGTTGATCGAATGATGATTTTTACCAAACAATTGAGACAATGATAAAACTGTAAACATAACTGTTGATCTCAATACAGAAGCTGAAAGACCCGATAATATAGTATAAATCCAAATAATGATTAATGCTAAAACCAATGCTTGTTTCTTTGATAGATATCTCGAAAAGACCTTTAAGCATATCACTATAATTTGAAGTAAAATACCAATATGCAAACCAGAAACTGCTAAGACATGCATTGCGCCTGAATTACCAAAAGCATTAATCGTTTCGTTTTCTAAATCACTCCTATCACCTAAAATCAATGCTTGTGCAACAGCAAGTTCTTCTCCCTTTAGTTGTGATTTGAGAATTGATATTAAATAGTTTCTAGATTTCAAAGACCATTTATCGAACCAACTAATATGATTATCAATAACAGAAAAACCATCTTCAGATATAAAACCGATTTGATCAATACCTTTGCTTGACCAAAAAAAATGAGCATCGAATTCACCTGGATTTCCATTGTTTTTTATTCGCTCTAAAGGTGAATTTGTGGCTACAACATCCCCTACTTCCAAACTATCAGTTGTATTAATAAAAAACACAACTTGTTTAGAGCACGAAATAAATTGATTTTCTTTTTTTAAAACATTAACGTTTGCTATTACTTTTTTCCATTCTCTATTTTGATTCCCTATATCCTCAATTTGAAATAGATAGCTATCACCTATTAAATAATTATTTTCGAATTTAAGTTTACTCTGGGAAAAATAGATTTCGTTTAAAGTTGTATAACCTAACGCAAAAAACAAATAAGCTGAGGTGAAAATGAAAGCTAAAGAATTTTGTTTAAACTTAATGTAAGTTAGAAAAGTTAATATTAAAGATGAGATTATTAATATAAATGAAATGTCAAGATTCTGAAATGAAAATTGAAAGATTATCCCAAGGACAAAAAAAGTTGTCAGAAAGATAAAAGGCGATCTATATAAATTAAATTGAATTTGCGTGTGTTTTATATTTATTTAAGAGTAAAAATAAATGTTCTTTTTAAAATAGACTATATAAAATAAGAAAAAAATAATTAGAATCCTAGTTCATTTTGGTTGATTAATAAAGTTTATTATTTCTAATTTCGATACAATAAATCTATCTTTACATCATGAATCAACAATTAAAAGCGCAATTAAAAACAACATTTGGATACGATAATTTTAGAGATCAACAAGAAGAAATTATCGAACATATTCTTTCTAAAAAAGATACAATTGTCTTAATGCCAACTGGAGGAGGAAAATCAATTTGTTTTCAAATACCTGCTTTAATTTTTGAAAATCTTACCGTTGTTATTTCTCCATTAATCTCTTTGATGAAAGATCAAGTTGATGCTTTGAAAAGTAATGGTGTAAAAGCTGAATTTTATAATTCTTCTCTTTCTGACGAATCAAAAAAAGCTATTCAAACGAAAGCTGAGAATAATGAATTAAAATTACTTTATCTTTCTCCTGAAACGCTTTTTCAAATTTCATCATCTTGGTTTAGAAATTTAACAATCAGTTTAGTAGCAATTGATGAAGCTCACTGTGTTTCAATGTGGGGTCATGACTTTAGACCTGAATATACACAAATCAAAATACTTAGAAATCAGCTAAAAGAAATACCTTTTGTTGCATTAACAGCTACCGCTGATAGAATTACTCGAAAAGATATTGCGACACATTTAGGATTAATAGAACCAAAAACATTTTTGTCTTCTTTTGATCGACCAAATTTAAATTTAAACGTTAAAGGAAATGTTCCAAAACAAAAGAAAATTGATGAAATATTAGATTTTATAGAATCTAAACCGAATCAATCAGGAATTATTTATTGTTTAAGTAGAAAAGAAACGGAAGAATGGTCACAAATATTAAAAGATAATAATATAAATTCTGCACATTATCATGCAGGATTAACATCAGATGAACGCGATAAAATTCAGACTGAATTTATCAATGATGAAATTCCAATTATTTGTGCAACTATCGCTTTTGGAATGGGGATTGACAAATCGAATGTACGTTGGATTATTCATAACAATCTTCCTAAAAATGTTGAAGGATATTATCAAGAAATTGGTCGTGCAGGACGTGATGGTTTGAAATCCGATACCATTTTGTATTTCAACTACAGAGATGTGAAATTATTAGCTGATTTTGCTAGAGAAAGTGAACATAGTACAGTTCTTTTAGAAAAGTTGAATCGCATGATTGAATTTGCAGAAGCAACGACCTGTAGAAGAAAAATATTATTAGCCTATTTCAGTGAGGAACTTCATGAAAATTGTGGAAAATGTGATGTTTGTAAAAATCCTCCTTCAACCATTGACGGAACTATTATTGCTCAAAAAGCATTATCTGCAATTAAAAGAACGAATGAATCAATTGGAAACAATACGTTAATTGACCTTCTAAGAGGAGCTAAAACGAGTGAAATGTTTTCCAAAAAATACAATGAATTAAAAACATATGGCATTGGAGCAGATTTAAATGTTAATCAATGGATGTTTTATATTACTCAACTTAAAAACATTGGATTAGTTGAAGTTGCTTATGATGAAAATATGCACTTTAAAATCACAAACTATGGAAATAAAGTGTTGTTTGAAAATATGAAAATAACATTCGCTGCTTATAAAGAAAAAGAGAAGGTTGTAAAAGGAAAATCAAAAGTAGTAAAAGAGGCAAAACAATTAACAATTGATGAAATTCTATTTGATCGACTAAAATTATTAAGGAAAAAAATTTCAGTAAAAGAAAATGTACCAGCATATATTGTTTTCAGTGATGCTACTTTAACACAGATGGCCAATGAAAAACCTAAAACAAAAAATGAATTGCTAAGTATTCAAGGAATCGGAATGCAAAAATCGGAAACCTATGGTGAAGAATTCATAGCTTTAATTAATCAATTTACTCAAGATTTAGAGCCAAAAAAATCAACTTATGACGAAACGTTTGAGTTGATAAAATCAGGAATTTCAATTGAAGCTATAGCGACAATTCGAAACATGGCTCCAACAACAATATATTCACATATAGCCAAACTATATTTAGAAGGCTATCCGATAAAAATTGAAAATTATATTACAGAAGAGGATATCTATAAAATTGAAAAAGTATTACCTGATTTTGAAAGTACTATACAATTAAAACCTATTTATGAAACTCTAAATGGTGAAATTGATTATGGAATAATCCGATTAACTTTAAGTTATTTAGAAAGAAAAAATAAATAACCTTATTTCGTTAGTGAATATTAAACCAAAAAATTACAACCTGAAACAAATAAAAAATTATTCAATCTACTAATTTCATTTTCGATAATAAAAATGAAGCATTCATATTTTGACAAATACCATCATTTATTTGATAACTGAAATATAACTCATCATTTTCAATCGTAGAATCAAAATACATATTTTTAAAATGAGAGGAATTTTCTGAAAGTTTACAAAGTGATAAATCATGAGTTGCTATTACACCTTTTGCATTTAATCTTGTTAATTTCTGCAAAAATTTTGTTGAACCAATTTCTTTATCTTGACTATTAGTCCCTTTCAAAATTTCATCTAGTATTATAAAAACCTTTTCTCCATTTTCAATGGCATCCATAATAAATCTTAATCGAACCAATTCTGCATGAAAATATGAGCTTTCACTACTTAAATCATCAGATGTTCTCATGCTTGAGAACAATTTTAAGCGAGGTAAATTACATTTTTCTGCTAAAACTGGGAATCCAGCGTTTGAAAATATAAATGCTAACCCTAAACTTCTAAGATAGGTACTCTTACCTGCCATATTTGGACCAGTAATAATCAAAAAATTTTCATTATTATTGATAATTACATTATTTGTAATTTTCTTTTTCGAATCAATAAACGGGTGACTTAAACCGTTTATTATTATTGAATTTTCATCGTTAAATTCAGTATAAGTTGAGTCTTTATAATTAAACCTCAAAATTGCCCCTGAAATCCAAACTTCAATTTCGGCTATACTATCTTCCCATTCATTTAATTTATCTTTATTCTCATTTATCCAATTATTTAATTGATAAATCATTTGAAAATCCCAACATAAAAAGAAATTCAAAATTACACCAACCAATAAATTCAACCTAAACTCAAATCTTTTAATTAGTTTTTCAAATTGTTTCATAGAAGATAAAACACTTTCATTTTTTTTAAAAAAAAGATCTTGTTTTCTTCTAAATTCTGGATCTGTTATTTCTAAATTTTTAAATAATTGTAATTGCTTGAGAAGTATCCGAACTCTAGATGATTGATCTGAAACACTCAAAGTCATTGTATTTGTATTCTTTAAAAACAACATTTGAGGCAATAAAATAAATGAGAAAATTACAGAAAATAACAAACCATTGATAATATTAAAAGAATATAAAAATGTTGAAGTAAAAGCTAATATAGGTAAAACGATTCTTAAAATACCCAGCCCTCTTGGAATTAACACGTTGAAATTTGAAAGACTACCTAAAGATTTTGGATATCCTTTTTCTTTTTTTAACACAACTCCTTCAGACATAAATTCCTGACACCATTCGATATTTCTTGATAATTCTTCAATTGCCTTGTTATTCAATGTAATATTTGAACTGCCTTGCTTAAGAATTGTTGCTAATTTGTTTTTCCCTTCCTGAGATACTGTTCTATTTATTAGTTGAAATATACTTTTAGCTCCAAAAATATCTAAATCAAATGTATAAGGATGTTTTGAATCTTTGAATTCACTTCCTTCATCGAACATCGACCATTCACCTTTTAATGCATCGATTTCATTTTTGTTTATTTCAATTAAAATCAAAAATTTGTCCCTTAAATATTTTGCATCAACCGACAAACTAACTGAAAAAAGAAATAAACTAAAAGTAGAAACAAGTCCTAATATCATAAAACTGGAATTCCAAAACATGAATATTGAAGCTACTGATAAAATAAAAGACAACAACCTTAAAAGGGTATAGAATTGGTATTTCTTTTGAGCCTTTTTAAATGAATTATTTAACGTTATAATTCTATCAGTATAATATGAATTTCTCCCC
>CALPRR020000020.1 GCA_943326025.2 Candidatus Kuenenia stuttgartensis
AAATTAAGACAAATGGATTAGAAGGATTGATTTATAAGTTGGTGATTAAATAGGTTGCAGATTTCAAATTGACAAATTACAAATTTATTAAAGAGTATAATTTTGTAGTTTTTATATTTCTCTCCTTGAGAAGGGTAAGGGGGGGGAGATGAAAATGAGAATTTGTATTTCGAAGCGAAACGATACTGAATTGATAAAATAGCTTTCATCCTCCTCGATTCTCATTCAAAGAGGAAGTTATCGATATAGAATTAGTTTAATAATTGTCACCAATCTCAATTCTGTTGGAATAATTATTAATTGTGAAATGAACTAAAAACGCTAAGAAGGACTTCAGTTGGAACAACTTTGTTTGGATAGTTTTCTATTATTCTCAAAATTTCATTAGTTGCCAGCGGATTTAATCCCATTTTAATTCCAGCTTGTTTAATGTATTCTATTTCTGAATCGCTTGTGTTTGAATCAACATTCATAACTAAAACTAATCTATGAAACTGAACGATTCGATCGAATTCTAATTTAGGTGGTAGAAATTGAATGTATTGTTCGAACAATTGAATGAATTCATCTTTAGAAACGCCCATTTGAGAAGCAAGAGAAAGTAAAAACTGAAATTCCATGTCTCTTAAATCGTTATCAGTCTTTGCTAATTTGATTAATTCTGTTAGAATTCCTAGTTTATCTTTTTTATTATCATCTTTCATAAATGAATAATCTTTTAGAATTTATAATCCTTCAATTGCTAAAAAACTAACGGTTAAGAAACAAGCTTTTTCTAAATGCTCAGGAAGATGATCTTCATTCCATGGATGAGCGCTTCCAAAAGTGTGATCAGCTTCTTCAATTTCAAATAAACGTGTTCTTCTCCAGCCAGCAATATTTTTACCTTCTTCCAATTCTACAGAAGTGTCAGCATCGCCGTGAATTAAAAAAGTTGGTTTTTTAGAAGTTTCACAAACAGATTGAATGTTTAATTTGTCTTTATTTGTTTCAAAATCTTCAAATTGAGAATATTTATTTGGCATTTTTTGATTTGTTCGACCATTCACAACGTAACGTGTACCTTGAGTTTTCCAAACTTTTAATTCTGAACCTGTTGGAAATCTTTTTTCAATGTCGCATATACCAGCCCAAGAAACCACTTTATCAACTCGTGAATCTAAAGCAGTTAATAAAGCGATTCCACCACCTCTTGAATGACCAATTAGAGTAATAGAAGGTAAAGATTGAAATTGAGTCTCTAACCAATTTAAAACAGATTGTAAATCGAATAATTCTTTCGAATAATTGTTTTGACCAAAAGCTTCTAAATCTGGAAAATCAATTGGATTTTCAATTGTTCCACCATTGTGACTTACATTGTATTTACAAAATCCAAATCCTAAATCTGTGAAGTATTTTTCAACTAAATTCCAACAACCCCAATCTTTGTAGCCCATGTAACCATGAATAAAAACCATTAATTGATTGTTGAAATTTTCCGGAATTGTTAAGTCGATTAAACTTTGTCGGCCATCTGCTCCAGTATAGATTTGATTCTTTAAATTGATTGCGTTCATGTGGCAAAATTATAAATAACTATTGAATTAGGATTCTTTCTTTATAATTTCACAATTTCATTATCTTTATAGATTAAAATTAGATATCATAGATGAAAATTTCAGCTTCCATTTATAGCGATAAAAAACGTCCGTTAAAAGAAGTAATTGAAGATTTAGTTCAGCATCAAGTTGAATTACTTCATGTTGATTGCAACGATGATTTGAGCGTTTTTGAAGACATAAAGCAAATAAGAACGTGGTGTAATCTACCAATCGATTTACATATTATTACAGAAAATCCTTCGAAATATTATTCCTTATTAGAAGAAAATCCAGTTGAATACTTGACTTTTCAATTCGAAGATTTGAAAGAGCCTTTGAATATTCCATCCACTATAACTGGAAAAAAAGGTTTAGCAATTATTACTCCAACAGATATTGAGGTTTTTGAAGCGTATAGCTCATTTGACTTTATTTTAATCATGGCGACAATTCCAGGTCAAAGTGGCGGTAAATTTGATACTTATAACTTTTCGAAAATACGTAAATTCAGAAAGTTATTTCCTGATAAATCAATTCATGTAGATGGAGGTGTAAATGGAGAAGTTTCGTTCATTTTGAGAAACATGGGAGTTAGTTCTTCTGTTTCAGGATCTTATTTGTTTAATGCCCCAAGTATCGGACATGCATTGATGAATTTAACAAAACGTGAGGTAGAATCTGAATTTCAATTGAAAGATTTCATGATTCCTGTTTCAGAATCCCCAGTGATTTTTGATAATGAATTGACTTTAGAGCATGTATTGAAAACAATTGAAAAAGGAAATTTAGGATTTTGTATTGTATTAGATGATCATCATCATTTTAAAGGCCTTATTTCAAATGCAGATGTTCGAAAAGGATTATTGAAGCATATAAAGGATTTAAATGAAATAAATGTTTTGGAGTTAATTAATGAACATCCAAAGCATATTTTCGAAAATGAAACCGTCTTCGATTTATTAAAACTGATTAAAAATTGTGCTTTTCCAATTATGTACTTACCAGTGTTAAAAAAAGATGGTAAAGCAGCTGGAATTGTTACTTTTGTGAATCTAATTAAAAGTGAATTATGATTATTCAATTAAAAAACACCATTTCTTCTTCGGAAGCAAGTCAATTAGCTATTGATAATAAAGCATTTCACATTGTTTCAGATGGAAATAATGTCTTAATAACAGGTTCTGGAGTAAAAGAAGTTCCAGCTAGTTTGCAAGATAAAACAGATAAATCATGGATTTTTGCGAATGATATTCAATTGGCGTCAAAAGAATATCGTTCTGAAAAAAGAACGGTTAAGATCGGAGACATTACAATAGGTGGTGATACTAAAAATACTGTTTTAATTGGTGGTCCTTGTTCAGTTGAATCAGAAGAACAAATTCGTGAATCATCTGAATTATTGAAAGAATTAGGTTTATCTACTTTAAGAGGAGGTTGTTACAAGCCACGAACAAGTCCTTATAGTTTTCAAGGTTTGGAGTTAGAAGGATTAAAACTTCTTGCTAAAATGCGTGAAGAATATGGTTTGAATGTGATTACAGAGGTAAGAGATGCTACTCAAATTCAAGATGTAATTGAATATTCTGATGTTATTCAAGTTGGAGCGAAAGCAATGTACGATCAAGGTATTTTAAGAGCTTGTGCGAAAACACAAAAACCTGTTTTAATAAAAAGAGGTTTCGGTACTACGTTACAAGAATTTGTTCAAGCTGCTGAATTTGTATTGTCAGGAGGAAATGAAAATGTGATTTTATGTGAAAGAGGTATTCGTACGTTTGAAACTGGAACACGTTTTACTTTAGATTTATGTGGTGTTGCTTGGTTACAAGAGAAAACAAATTTGCCAATCGTTTTAGATCCAAGTCATGCAATGGGTTATGCTTATGGCGTTCCAGTATTAGCAAGAGCTTGTGTTGCAATGGGAATTGATGGTTTGTTGATTGAAGCACATCCAAATCCAAAAGTTGCTAAATCGGATGCTTCTCAACAATTAAATCATGCTGAGTTCAAAGCATTATTAGAAACGCTTCGTCCAGTTGCTGAAGCGGTAGGTTATAAAATGATATAAATAATTTTAGATTTTTGATTTTGAATTTTAGATGATTACAATTCAAAATCAAAAAGAAATAATCCAAAATTCAGAAAGGTGTTTTTAGAACAGAATATTAAAGGAATTTGCAGTAAATACGGTGTTGAATTCCAAGATTTCTTAGGAGATTTTGGAATTGAAAATGTATTAGAAATGTCCATTTTTGATTTACAAGCTGTTTGTGATGAAAATACGATTGATTTGCATTCATTATTATTCAAACCAATGTTCAAAACAGAGCAATGGAAAAATAAATTGAATAAAATCAAATTGTTAGTATTGGATGTGGATGGAGTGATGACTGATGGTGGAATGTATTTTACAGAAAGTGGAGATCAATTCAAAAAGTACAACACCAAAGATGGAATGGCAGTGCTTCATTTGACAAAAAATGATTTTCAAGTAGCGATTATTTCTTCTGGTTTTAAATCTGAAATGGTAAAAGCACGATCTGAAATGTTAGGTATTCAACATTTTTATGTAGGAAGAGATAGAAAATTAAATATTTTGACCGATATTTGTGAAAAATTAACAATTCAACTGGAGAATGTTGCGATGATCGGCGATGATATCAACGATTTAGAAATCATCAAAAAAATTGGCTTTTCAGCTTGTCCGTCAGATGCCGTTGATATTGTTAAAACTAATGTAGATGTAATCTTGAATAAAAAAGGTGGAGAAGGATGCGTAAGAGAATTCATCGATGCTTATTTATTAAAAGAACCATTAAATTAAATTAATTTAGAATAGAACTATTTAATATGGAAGAAGTAAAAATTGGAATCATTCGCGAAGGTAAAGTTCCACCAGATAAGCGTGTTCCTCTTACTCCTAAACAGTGTAAACAAGTTGAAGCAAAATTCCCTAATGTTAAAGTGATAGTTCAACCTAGCCCAATTAGAGCTTACAAGGATGAAGATTATATTGCAGAAGGCATAACTGTTCAAGAAGATTTGACAGGCTGTGATTTAATTGCAGGTGTAAAAGAGGTGAATATCAGTGACTTGATTCCAAACAAAAAGTTCATGTTTTTCTCTCATACTTTTAAAAAGCAACCATATAATCGTGATTTGTTAAGAGCAATTTTAGATAAAAAGATTCAATTAATTGATTACGAGGTATTAAAAAATAAAGAAAACAAAAGAATTATAGGTTTTGGTCGATATGCAGGTATTGTTGGAGCTTATAATGGTTTTAGAACTTATGGATTAAAGCATAATTTATATTCAATAAAACAAGCGAATTTATGTGAAAATAGAGTGGAAGTTGAAGAAGAATTAAAAAAAGTAGTTCTTCCTAAAAACACTAGAATTGTATTGACTGGATTCGGAAGAGTAGGTAATGGAGCTAGGGAAATAGTCAAATTGTTACCTATAAAAGAAGTTACTTTAGAAGAATATTTGAATGGTTCATTTGATGAGCCTATTTTTACTCATATTGAAGTGGATGGATATTTCGGTAGAAAAGATGAAACTCCATTTGATAAAAAAGATTTTTACTCTAATCCAGAATTGTATAAATCGACCTTTACAAGATTTTTAGACAATACGGATATGTATATACCTTGTCACTTTTGGAGTAATAAATCGCCAATTATTATCACAAGAGATGATTTGAAAAAAGCATCGAACAGATTATCAGTAGTTGCCGATATTTCATGTGATATAGACTCTGCAATTGGTTGTACAATTCGTCCAAGTAAAATTGCAGATCCAATTTATGGTTATAATCCGATCACTGAAACAGAAGATGATTTCATGAAGGAAGGAGTAATCGCAGTTATGGCTGTTGATAATTTACCATGCGAATTACCTTTAGACGCTTCAGAAGATTTTGGAGATAATCTAATCGACGAAGTTTTTCCTGCGATGTTTTCTGAAGATCCTGATGCAATAATTGAAAGAGGTAGTCAAACAAATTTAGATGGTGAACTGATGCCTCTTTTCAAATATTTAGAAGAATATGTGAAAGGTGAATCGGTTACAAAATAATAGCATTAACACTATAACATGGAAAAAGGGAACAAAAAAATCATCAGAGGTTGGGTTTTTTATGACTGGGCAAATTCAGTTTATAATTTAGTTATTTCTTCTGCGATATTTCCTATTTTCTATGATGTTGTAACTAAATCATATTACAAACAAAACATACTGCACAATAAAGATGCAAAATTAGATCAAGGCCAGCAAATTTTAGTGAATTTCTTTGGTATTCAATTGTCTTCATCTGTATTGTTTTCTTTTGTTTTAGCGACATCCTTTTTAGTTGTTGCCTTTTTATCCCCAGTTCTCTCAGGAATTGCTGATTATTCAGGTATGAAGAAGAAGTTTTTAAAATTCTTTTGTTATTTAGGAGCAATATCTTGTATCGGTTTATTCTTTTTTGATCCTAATTATTTGGAATTAGGTATGTTAACTGTTTTTCTTGCTAGTATCGGATTTTGGAATAGTTTGGTTTTTTACAACGCTTTTTTACCTGAAATTGCTGAAGTTGAAGATCATGACAAAATTTCTGCTAAAGGATTTATTATGGGTTATTTAGGTGCTATGATTTTGTTAATCATCTGTTTAGCCTTGATAATGTCAACAAAAGATGGTCCTACAAAAGTGGAATACATGCGTTATTGTTTCGTATTAGTTGGGTTGTGGTGGATAGGTTTTAGTCAAATTACATATAAAGTTCTTCCGAATAACGTTTACAATAAACAACCTAAAAAAGGAATCATTTGGAGAGGATTTAGAGAGTTAAAACTTGTCTTTGCAGAATTCAGAACGACACATAGATTGAAACGTTATTTATTTTCATTTTTCTTTTTTAACACTGGTGTTCAGACAGTTATGTTGATGGCGACAATTTTTGCAAATAAAGAAATAAATTGGCCAGGAGGAAATGGAAGTACAGGATTGATAATTGCAATTTTATTAATTCAATTATTAGGTGCTTTAGGTGCTTTTTTAATGTCAAAATTATCAGGTAAAATAGGTAATATCAAAACGTTGATATTATCTGTTTCCATTTGGGTTTTAATTTGTTTATATGCATTTTTTATTCATGAACCGTTGGAATTTTATATTCTGGCATCATTTGTAGGACTTGTAATGGGAGGTGTTCAGGCGATAGCTCGATCAACTTACTCTAAATATTTACCTGAATCAACTACAGATCATGCAAGTTATTTCTCATTTTATGATGTAACCGAGAAATTAGGAATTGTCTTAGGTTTAGTCTTTTTTGGTTTAATGGAGCATTTTACTGGTTCAATCAGATATTCAATAATATCCGTTACAATCTTTTTTGTAGTAGGCTTAATATTATTATTTTTTGTTCCAAAAGAGGAAAAGTTATTACAATAAAAAATGGTGTCTAAGATAATTCTAAGACACCATTAATATGATTAAAGTAAAAACCTATTAAATCTTTTTAACCTTTACTGCATTCATTCCTTTCATTCCTCTTTCAAGTTCGAAAGTAACATTATCATTTTCACGAATTTCTTCTAATAAACCATGAACGTGAACGAAATATTTTTCTTGAGTTGCTGTTTCTTTAATAAATCCAAAACCTTTTGAATCATTGAAAAACTCAACTTTTCCTGTTTTAGGAATCGTTAAATCTTCTGCTTCTCTCTTAGGAACTCCTAACTCAATATTTTCAGCAATGATTTTTTTCTTTTTTGTTGGATCTGGCGGAGTATCTGTAATGAATCCATTTTCATCTACATATGCCATCATACTATCCAATCCACCACCTGTAGCTGTAGATTTTCTTTCTTGTTGTTTGATTGCTTTGTCTTGACGTTTTTTTAAACGTTTTGCTTCTTTTTCTTTTTTACCAAAGGTTTCTTGCGATTTCGCCATTCAATACTTAATAAAATTATGTTTTAACTATTCACTTTGAATAGATTATAGAATTAAATAAATACAGATTTTGTAAAATTTGACGAAAGAAACTTATTATCAGCCTAAAACGAAGGAACTTACTTGAAAGGTATTTATACCAACTAATACATTACAAATGTACGATAAAAAAACTAAAAATCGTCTATCAAAATAAAGTCACCGAATTATTTATTCGATAAGTCCGCTACCTAAAAGGAATAACAATGATTCGCTCGCAATAAAATGATCTTTTTTGAATTTTAAACTTCCTTTAATTTGAATATATTTAGAATCTGTTGCTTTGAAATTTAGATCAAAATGATCTGTACTTTCGATGAATTTTTTTGAGGCTTTATAAAGTGGGTACATTTCTAAAATAGTCATCATAAATCCACCACCTTTAATATTCACAAAATTTGACAAATCACCTGACATTTCAAGAATAGTTTGATTTGTATTAGAAATTAAAATAGGTTTTTCTGTCTTACCAAGATAGAATGTTTTAGGTGAAATTTGTTTTATATAATAGGTATATTCACCAATGATAACTTTATTGTTTTCAAAGATAATTTCATCATGAATTGCATTTAAATTCGAATGTAAATAATTAATAATAGAGAAGTTTTCTTTTGTTGTGATTAATAAATCAATTCCGGGAATAACAACCATTTCATTGTTTAAATTTCCAAATTCAATTCCACTATAATTCATTGATAAACTTTGAATTTCAGGCACTTTAATATTGATCTTATTTAATAAACTTCTTAAACTATCATTTAATGATTTCGGAAAATATAAACTCGAAAAATGAAAACTACTTGCGTTTGATTTCAAGAAAGTGGCATTTGTTGTCAATTTGTTTTTCAGATTCAACTCACCCTCAATGATTAATTCATCATTTTTAATTTTGCCTTTTAGTTTTGATGATTTTATTGTAGTCTCAGGATCAAAATACGATTTATGAAATTGAATGTCAATAATGTTTTCTGATTTTTCAAAAGCGTATTTTTCATAAATCTTTGAGTTTGATACATACTTTTTTATTTCACTAATTGGAATTGAAACAGATTCATCATTTGAAATAAAATGATAAATAATACCTACATTATTATAAACTGCAAAGGTTTGATCTTTTGTTAAATAATCAGAAATATTCTTTTTAAATAATTCAGGACTAATTAAATTAAATGAAAATCCAATTAATTTACCTTTATGATAAGGCATACTAAATATTATTACGTCTGAAAAAATGTCAACTCCAATTTCTGCAGATTTTTTTCTATTTTGATTAGCAAGTAAGTTTTTAAATGTTCTTAGTATTTGTTCATTTTTATCTTTTAGTAGAATTTGATCTGCTGAAGTAGATAAGATTTCTTTTGCATCAATTTTACAAACAAAAGTTGAATTTTTTGGAACATATAAATGATTAGAATTAATCTTCTCTCCATTTAGGAAAATAAAAATAAAAAATGCCACCCACACAAATAACAATAATATGATAGATGATAAAGTACTTTTCAGTTTAAAATTTTTACTCATAATTATAAAGATACATTTTTTTAGAAATAGTGATTAGTAAATTAAAAAGTTTTTAAGCTTGATTTTAAATTTTTGAAATAGAGAAATAATAGGACAAAAGTAAAATCGATTCAAGTGCGTATGTGATTTAGTGGTTAAATTCATGTATATTTGTAAACGATTTGTGGTACCATTAGTGGAATAAAAGGGAATCCTGTTAAAATCAGGAACTGTGTCTGCAGCTGTGTTCACCGGTAAATCGATTTCAAAATGTCACTGTTTCTTTTAAATGAAATGGGAAGACGAAATCGAGTTGGTGAGAGTCAGAATACCTGCCAATAATCTTATAGTGTGAAGACTTCAGATTAAAGTTGGATACAATTCTTGCATTATCCTAGGCGTAAGTTTGGGCTAACTCGATTTGATTTCTTCATAATTTATTTATTTTATTTATTTAATTTTTATGAAGAAAATTTATTTTTCTGCAGTTGCAATTTGTTTCTCTTTAACACTTTCTGCTCAACAGACTATTGGGTTCGAAAATGTATTATTAGATTCAAGTTCTTACGATGAAGGTGCTTCTGGAGCAGGGGCTTTTTATGAAAATGGTGTCGTTTTCACAAATGATTATGTAATTTCTCAATTTGGAAATTATTTTGAAGGTTTTGCAGTTTCTAATATGCAAGATTCTACAACAGCTGGTTATACAAATCCTTTCAGTGCAATAACAGCTTCAGGTGATTCATCAACAAATTACGGAATTTATAATCCTTCGGGTAAAATTGAATTTGCTGGACAAGGTGTTATTTTAAATTCTTTTAGAATTACCAATACAACTTTTGCTGCTTTATCAATGAGAGACGGCGATGCATTTGGTAAGCAATTTGGAAGTTTTACTAATGCAAATGGAGATATAGATGGTACAAATGGTGAAGACTTTTTCAGATTATGGATATATGCACATGCTGAAAATGGTGAAATTATAGATTCAGTACTATTTTATTTAGCTGATTACCGTTTTTCTGATAATACTCAAGATTACATAGTTAGGAAATGGGAAACTGTTGATTTGTCTTCTATTCAAGGCACTGTTTATTCATTGTCTTTCAAGTTTGAATCTTCAGACGTAGCTTCTTGGGGAATAAATACACCAGCATATTTTGCAATTGATAATTTAAGCATTTATAAAAATTTAGGTCTAAACGAAAACAAATTGTTAGAAATTTCAGTTTTTCCGAATCCATTTCAAGATGTGATAAATGTGAAAGGTGAAAGTGGAAAAGTTTCAGTTTTTGATTTAACTGGTAAAGAGATCTATTCAACTGATTATAATTTTTTTATTCAGATTTCAACAGCTGAATTTCCAACTGGAATGTATTTCTTGACGATCGAAAATGAGAGAGGTTCATTCTCTCAAAAAATCATAAAATAATTCACTCAATTTTTGATGAATTTAAGACTTTTTGTAAGTGTTTTAATAGTATTGACTTTTCATTTTCAAATGATTGGTCAAGATTCTATTAAAACACTTCAATTAGTGAAAGAATTATCTGGTGTAACAATTACGGTGAATACTCCTGAAAAGCAAGACCAAATTTCTCAACAATATTCAAGATTAGATATTTTAAAATATCAACCTCAAGATGTTGGAGCTATTTTGCAAAAAGTAAGCGGTACAACGTTGAAAAGTTATGGTGGACTTGGAGGGATGAAAACAATTTCTGTTCGAGGTTTGGGGGGACAACACACTTCAGTTGTCTTAGATGGTTTTGTTGTAAATAATGCACAAAACGGTCAAATAAATTTGGCAACAATTCAAACTGATAATATTGAAAATCTATCTTTAACAGTAGGAGGGAGAACGAATTATTTATTACCAGCTTCTGCTTACACAAGTGGTAGTATTTTAAATGTTTCAACTTTTGAAAATTCATTTGATACTTCAGCATTTCAAGTTAGATTGAATTCAAAAATTGGTTCTTTTGGTGAATTAGATCATTATTTATCTGTAAAAGGAATAAAGAAGAATTGGATGATAGGTGCTTATGGAAAGTATAGGCAAGCAAATGGAAAATATCCTTATTCTTTTCAAAATGGAAATTCCATAATAAATGATGTGCGTTCCAATAATGATTTTAAAGATTGGTATTCGGGTTTAAATTTAGCTTATCAATTCTCAAACAAGACCATTTTTAGAATTAATTATAAAAACTTTGGAGCTAATCAAGGTCTACCAGGAGCAGTAGTTTTTTATAATTCATTTTCGAATCAACGATTATCTACATTAAATAATGGTCTGAATTTAAATTTAAATACAGAAATAAAACGTGTAGACTTTAGATTTTTTGGAAGTTACCAAAACGATTACACAAAATATACAGATCCTTCTTTTTTGAATTCGACAGGTGGATTAATTTCTCGTTATTCTAATCAAACAACTCATTTTGGAAGTTCTTTTTATAAATTGATTCGATATAAATATACTTTTTTTGGTGGTATCGATTCAAAATATAGTGAGTTGAAATTCATTGATGAATCAAATGCTTTACCTAAAAGAATTCATACAACATATTTAATTGGATCAACTTTAAATTTTTCAAAATTTAAATCAGAAATTCAATTGACTGGACAAAATGTTTTGGAAGACAATCAATTGGGTGAAAGAGCTTTGAATCAAAATGAAATTAATCCATTTATTTTATTGGAGAATCAAGAGTTTGGCAGTTGGAAATTAAAATTGAATGTTTGGTATAAAAGTTCTTTTCGAATGCCAGCTTTTAACGAATTGTATTACAATGGAATTGGAAATGTTAAACTAAAACCTGAAGAGGCAAATCAATTTTCGTTTGGATTCAATTTTCAACCAAAAGTTAGAAAAATAAACTTGAAAGTGATTTTGAATAGCTATTATACTTCAGTAAAAAATCAAATTTTAGCCATACCAACCAAAAATTTATTCGTTTGGTCAATGCAAAATATTGGTGAAGTTCATACTACTGGTTTTGAAGCTCGAATAGATTTAGGTTTTCAACTTAATGAAAAAAACAGATTAGACTTAAATGGTAATTATACATTTCAGCAATCATTAGATTTTTCAGATAAAACTTCTCCGACTTATAAAAATCAAGTTGCCTACATTCCAAAACATTCAGGAAATGCCTCAATTTCTTACAATAGAAAAAATTCAGGTATGGTTTTTTCAATGTTTAATTCATCTTTAAGGTATAGTTTAAATGAAAATATTTCGTCAAATATTATCGATGGTTTTGCCATTTTTGATGCTGGAATTTATTCAAAGGTTAATTTATCGAATAAACACGATTTGAGAATACAGTTGACATTTAAAAACTTGTTTAATTCTTCTTACGCTTTTGTGAAATATTACGTTATGCCAGGTAGAAGTTTCTTAATTTCAATTAATTATGCGCTACGTTAGATTTATAATACTATTACTCTTAATTACTTCATGTAAAAAACATAAAGTAGAACCTTCTTCTGTTGATACAAGTAATGGTTTGAAAAATGGGATGCTTGTTTTGTGTGAAGGTTTATTTCAACAAAATAATTCAACGCTTTCATGGGTTGATTTTAATTCAAATGAAATAGATAATAATTTTTTTGTAACTCAAAATAATCGTCAAATTGGAGATACTGGAAATGATCTTGAAGCTTATGGTGGTAAAATTTATATAGTTGTGAATGTTTCAAGTACGATTGAAGTTCTAGAAAAATCAACTGGTAAATCAATCAAACAGATTTCAATGATTACAGGTTCTGTTCCTAAACAACCTAGATCCATTGTATTTAATGGTTCGAATGCATTTGTTACTTGTTATGATGGTTATGTTGACGTAATGGACACTGCTTCATTAACAATAACTCAACGTATTAAAGTAGGTGATAATCCAGAGCAATTAGCCATTTCGAATAATAAATTATACGTTACCAATTCAGGTGGACTTAATTCTCCGAATGTTGATTCAACAGTTTCAGTAATTTCTCTAAGTTCATTTCAGGAAATGAAGAAAATTACCGTTGGAAAAAATCCAGGTGCAATAAAAGTTGATGATCAAGGAGATGTTTATGTTATAGCAAGAGGAAATTATACTTCAATTCCATCAAGAATGGTCAGAATAAATAGTCAGACAGATTTAGTAGAAAACACTTTTTCTTTTGATGCTTCTGGAATTGAAAAAATGGGTGATAAATTTTTAATTAACTATCAAAATTATTCAAACTCAACAAGCAGTGTTTGTTTATTTGATTTTCAAACAGAAACAGTAATAAATTCTAATTACATCTCAATGTCAAATATTACAACTTTATTTGGAATAAAATACAACAGTTCAACGAATAAGATATATTGTTTAGATGCTATGAATTATACAAATTCTGGTTATGTGCGTGTGTTTTCATCATTAGGTGTTTTCGAAAAAAGTTATCATGTAGGACTTAATCCTAACAACATATTATTTTATGAATAAATTATTACTTTTTGCATTGGTTTTAGGGTCGATAAAAAGTCTTTCTGCCCAATTTGCAACAGTACCGAATACAGCAGGAACAACAGCAATTAAAAAAGATTCTTCGATTATAGAAGCTTGGGCAACTGGTATTGAAATTCAGCGTGGTTATTTAGATATTAATGATAAAAGTTTAATGCTTTCTGGTTCTAATAGAGTTAATGGTGGTAATCCTTCAGAAGGTTTATATGCTGCAGAGGGTAATTCAAGTAACATTGTATCATTGGGAGATTCAGGAATTGCAATAGTAAATTTTGCATCTACAATTTACAATGGAGTAGGTCCAGATTTTGCAGTTTTTGAAAATGGATTTGCGAATGATTATATCGAATTAGCCTTTGTAGAAGTTAGTTCAGATGGAATACATTATGTTCGTTTTCCTGCTTCAAGTTTATATCAAACTACAACTCAAGTTGGAAATTATGATTTTGCTAGTTGTGAATCAGTTAATAATTTAGCTGGTAAATACAGACAAGGTTATGGAACACCATTTGATTTAGAAGAATTAAAAGATTCTGCAAATTTGGATGTAAATGCAATTTCTCATATTAAATTAGTTGATGTAATTGGAAGTATTACGAATATTGGTAGTTTAGATACTGCTGGAAATCGAATCAATGATTGTTATCCAACTCCTTTTGCATCAGGTGGTTTTGATTTAGATGCTGTTGCAACAATGCATATGAATCCTTTGAGAATAGATGAGAATCAATTAAATTCAGTTTTAGTTTATCCAAATCCAACTAAAGGAATTGTGACTATCAGCACAAAAGATGAAGGGATTACTAAAATATTTGATATTTCTGGAAATCTTCTTAGTGAAGAAAAATTCGAAAAGAATCAGAAATTAGATTTATCTAAATTTTCTCAATCAGTCTTGTTCATTTCCATTTATCAAATTAATTCGATAAATCATTTCAAAATAATAATTGAATAGAAAATTTAATTTAGTTTTTCCTTCAAAAATTTCCCTGTATAATTTCCCTCTATTTTTATTAAGTCTTCAGGAGTTCCTGCAAAATTTACATTTCCGCCTTTATCTCCGCCTTCAGGGCCGATATCAATGATCCAATCTGCACATTTAATTACATCCGTATTGTGTTCGATAACGATCACAGAATGACCTACATTTACTAATTCATTTAAAGCAATTAATAACTTGTTAATGTCATGAAAATGTAAACCAGTTGTTGGCTCATCAAAAATGAATAATGTATGTTTTGTATTTGAACCATTTATTAAGAAAGACGCCAATTTAATTCGCTGTGCTTCACCACCACTTAGAGTACTTGAAGATTGACCTAATTGAACATAGCCAAGTCCAACATTGAATAAAGGTTGAATTTTTTCAGCTATTTTTTGTTCTAATTTATCTTTACCTTCTTTAAAGAAATTTAAAGCCTCTTCGATATCCATCGCTAGTATATCAGCAATGTTTTTACCTCTGTATTCTATTTCTAATGTTTCTTGTTTGTAACGTTTGCCGTCACAGTTTTCACATTTCAAGTGAACATCAGCCATGAACTGCATTCCAACGGTAATTTCACCTTCACCTTCACAAATCTCACAACGCCCACCTTCAACATTGAAACTAAAAAAGCCAGGTTTATAACCTCTTAATTTAGAGACTTGTTGTCTTGAAAATAATTCACGAATGTCATCAAATGCTTTAACATACGTAATTGGATTACTTCTAGAAGATTTCCCAATCGGATTTTGATCGATGAATTCGATGTTTTTAATTTGTTTAAAATCTCCAGATAAATCGATGTTAATATTCGTATCTCCAATCAATCCTAATTCTTTACGAATAGAAGGATAAAGGATTTCTTTTACTAAAGTTGATTTTCCTGATCCACTAACACCAGAGATACAAACCAATTTATTTAATGGGAAGTCAACGTTAATGTTTTTAAGATTATTTAATCTCGCACCAGAAATTGTAATAACATCTTTACTTGTTCTTCTTTTCTTTGGAAGCGGAATGATTTCTTGATGTGTTAAATATTTAGCAGTTAAACTTCTTTCACTGTTAATTAATTGACTGAAATCACCTTGAAAAACGACTTCACCACCATAAACACCAGCCATTGGACCTATATCTATAATTTCATCGGCAGCTTTCATCATTTCTTCTTCATGTTCAACAACGATAACTGTATTTCCTAGATCTCTAAGATTTTTTAAAACATTAATTAATCGATGTGTATCTCTTGGGTGAAGGCCTATACTCGGTTCATCTAAAATATACATGGAACCAACTAAACTAGAACCTAATGAAGTTGCTAAGTTAATTCGCTGTGATTCACCACCTGAAAGTGAGTTTGAAGCTCTATTCAAGGTTAAATATCCTAATCCAACTTCTTCTAAAAATGACAATCTACTTGTAATTTCAGGAAAAATACGTTTTGCAATTTGTGGATCGTAATTATTTAGATCAATTTCTTTGAAAAATGTTAAAACATCAGAAACTGGAGTTAAAACAAAATCAGTAATTGTTTTCCCTTCTATTTTGACATTGTTTGCGTCTTTTCTTAAGCGTGTTCCTTTACAATCTGGACATCCCGTTTTACCTCTATAACGAGATAACATAACACGGTATTGAATTTTGTATGTTTGACTTTCTAGAAACTTGAAAAAAGCATTTAATCCTGAAAAATATTTATTGCCTTCCCAAAGTAATTGATATTCCTTTTCTGTTAAGTCTTGAATTGGTCTATGAATTGGGAAATCGAATTTTTTTGCATTGAAAACCAACTCATTTAAATATTCCGACATTGTTTCACCTTTCCATGGTAATATGGCACCTTCAAAAACACTTAATGATTTATTTGGAATAACAAGATTGTCGTCAATTCCAATAACAGAACCAAAGCCTTCACATGTTTTACAAGCTCCAAAAGGATTATTAAAAGTGAAAAAATGCTCTGAAGGTTCTTGAAATTCTATTCCATCTAATTCAAATAAATTTGAAAAGTCCGTTTGGATTGAATTATCTGGTTGAAATATAGAACATTTACCTTGACCTTCTAAAAAAGCTAAACTGATGGAATCACTGTAACGACCTTCATTCTCTTCGTTATCGAAATCTGTTTTTATACGGTCGACAAGTAAATATGCATTTTCAATTTTAGATGGAATAGCAGCTAATAATTCTTCAATTTCAACTACTTCATTTTTTATAAATAATCTGACAAAACCTTGATCTTTTAGAATGGCTAATTGTCTTTCGACTCCATATTTTTCAAATCCATTAATCGGAGCAAGCAACATCACTTTTGAACCATTCTCTAATGTTTTTAAGAAACTAATAACATCAAAGACAGTATGTTTTTTTACTTCATTTCCTGAAATTGGAGAATATGTTTTACCAACTTTTGCAAAAAGTATTTTAAGATAATTATAAATTTCAGTCGTAGTTCCAACTGTTGAACGAGGATTGTTGGAAGTTACCTTTTGTTCAATTGCTATTGCAGGTGAAATACCTTTAATGTAATCAGTATCAGGTTTGTCTAGTTTGCCTAAAAATTGACGAGCATAAGAAGACAAACTTTCGATGTATCTTCTTTGACCTTCAGCGTACAAAGTATCAAAAGCTAATGAGGATTTTCCTGAACCAGAAAGACCAGTAATAACTGTTAGTTTTCCATGTTGGATTGAAACATCAATATTCTTTAGGTTGTGAACCCTTGCGCCTTTAATCTCAATGTGTTTTTGCATAACACAAAGATAAAAGAATGTTGTGTATTAAAATTATGGGATGAAAATAAAAAGAATAAATTTTACTCTCTTGTAATCACAAATATATCTTCATCATCTTTTTTGAAAAATTTATTTTCACGAGCATATCTTTCTAATTCAGAAGAGTATTTTAATTGATTTAAAGTATGGCGAGTAGATGATAGTTTTTCTGAAACAAGTTCTTTTGATTCTTCCAGACGATTTAGTTTTTGAGCATGACTAACCATTGAGAAAATATCGTTATCGTCTAAAAATAAAGCGTAAAAAACAAAAATAGTAGTTGCTAAAATAAATTTGTTTTTAAAATAAACGAGGTACTTTTTCATAATTCAAATTTATTGAAATGTAATAGATGAAAAATTATAATGATTGAATCTTTTAAATAGGCAATTGTTAAAAACAAAAAGAGGAACGTGTTCAAATGAAACCTGTTCCTCTTTTCGTATACTTGTTAAAACTATAAACCTAACTACAACTATGAAATTGTGCCTCAAAATTAAAAGGTTTTAGTATATTATCCAAATATTAATTCAACTATTTTATTCATCCTCTAAAACTTCTCTTAGCTTAGAGCGTAATTGTCTATTATAAGTCTCCATTATGTATTTAAAATAATTTGGAGTACTCTTAGAAATACATTTTGTATATTGTTTTAATCGATGTTCAATGTGTTCTTGAAGAGCTTCTAAAAGTTCAAGACCATCAAAATAATCTGAAGCAGACTCTCTTATTACTTCGAAATGACTTTGTAAGGATAAATCAACGGCATCTTTCCCCTTTTTACCTGCATCTAGACATTCGTAATATACTTCTTTCAAATTGAAAGTTTCAAGTTGAGCAGTATTTATACGATCTTTTAATGCTCTTGGAAATTCAAATTCAACTTCAAATTCTAAATCATCTAATTCAGATAATCTAGATTCAAGAAAACGATCTGGAAAACGAAAAGCATCTTGCCAATTTAAATAATCTTGCCAGTAACCAAATCGACGTACGTTATTACCTAAATCAATTAATTTGAAAGAACTTTTGTTAGGTAATTTACGAGATCCACGACCAATCATTTGATGATAAAGTGTCAAAGATCTTGTTGCTCTATTTAAGATAATCGTTTGAACAGTAGGCTCATCAAAACCTGTTGTAAGAATTCCAACAGATGTTAAAATAGCATCCTGTGTTGTTTTAAACCATTCTAAAATATCCTTACGATCTTTATCTGAATATGTAGAATCTAAGTGTTTAATTTTATAGCCACGTTTTTTAAACGTTTCTTCAACTCTTAATGATGTTTCAATCCCAGAATTAAAAATTAAAGTTTTTTCACCTATTGCAACTTCTTCATAAGCAAAAAGTAATTTTTCTTGCATGAAGTAATTTCCATAAACTGAATCAGAGCTATTGACAGTGAAATCACCATTAGAACCAATTTTTAGACCATGTAAATTTACGTCGTATGTAAATGTTTCAGCATCTGATAAATATCCCTTTTCAATCAAGGACATGATACTTTCTCCTACAATTAGTTTATTGTAATTGTCATTTAAAGGAAGTGCGCGGTTACTGCTTAAAGGTGTAGCGGTAACACCTAAAATGTTAGCTTCGTTATAGAACTGAAATATTTTTCTAAAACTATTGTAATGAGCCTCATCCACAATCACTAAACCAATACCTTCTAAAAAATTTTCGTTTTCTTGAAGTCGATTATTTAATGTTTCCACCATTGCGATGTAACACGTATAATCATCTTGATTTTTAATTGATTTTACCTCACTATTAACAATCATGTTATTTACCTCAATACCATGTAATTGTTTTGAAGTTTGAACTGATAACTCAATTCTATGCGTTAAGATCAAAACTTTTTCACCAGTTTTTTCAATAAAGCTCTTTGCTATTTCAGAAAATATAACTGTTTTTCCTCCACCTGTAGGAAGCTGAAATAATAAATTGAAATTTTTCCCATTTTTTTCAAGTTCTGATAAGATTGTATCTACAGTAGACTTTTGAAAGGGATATAATTGTTTTACTTCGTATTCTGTTTCGAGCATCATTATTGAGAAAATCGGGGTACAAAAGTACGTCCTTTTATTCGAAATTCAAAATAGATTTGTGAACTTAGCTCTTCCAAAAATAGATTAATTAATTATTGACCTAATGTTGAGTTGTTTACTTAAAATAATAACGGGTTATTAAATTTGTTATAATTTATTTTTCTTTGAAAATTCGAAGAATTAAAATAGATTTTACAAAAAAAACAATTTTTCATTATTCTTCATCTCAACTAATAATTCTTGAAATCCTAACTTGTTTCATTTTTTTAAATTTATTGTTTCTAATTATCATATTTAGCTATTTTTGTAATTCAAATAAAGAAATAATTCAATCATGGAAATAGAAAAAGTAAAATGTTTAATTATTGGATCAGGACCTGCTGGTTATACTGCTGCAATATACGCTGCTCGTGCAGATATGAAACCTGTTTTATATCAAGGCATGCAACCAGGAGGACAATTGACAACAACAAATGAAGTTGAAAATTTCCCAGGATATCCTCAAGGAATTACTGGTCCAGAAATGATGATGGAATTAGAAGCTCAAGCAAAACGTTTTGAAGCTGATATTCGTTTTGGTTTTATTAATAAAGTTGATTTTTCTGGTCCAATCCATAAATGTTGGGTAGAAGACGGAAAAGAAATTCATGCAGAAACAGTTATTATCTCTACAGGTGCATCTGCGAAATATTTAGGTTTAGAAAGCGAACAAAAATATTTGTTAAGTGGAGGTGGAGTTTCTGCTTGTGCTGTTTGTGATGGTTTCTTTTACAGAGGACAAGAAACAGTAATTGTTGGTGCTGGAGATTCTGCTTGTGAAGAAGCTCATTACTTATCTAAATTGTGTACGAAAGTTACGATGTTGGTTCGTAAAGAAGAATTCAGAGCTTCTAAAATTATGGCAGACC
>CALPRR020000021.1 GCA_943326025.2 Candidatus Kuenenia stuttgartensis
ATGGCTTCATTTTCAATGGATAGTCCAAATCCTATTCTTCGAATTGATTTAGAAGGTAGATTAATTTTGAGAAATAAAGCTTCCGAAAAAATTGTATCAATAGAATTAGATGGTAAAGAAAGAGAAGACAAGGTATTATTCAAACTTTTGCCTAAAATTTTAAACAAAAACAATTCGCATATTTTATTTGAAATTACTTCTGAAAACAAATACTATTTTGTAACAGCAATGCTTTCCAAATCAAATGATTATATAAATATTTATTTGAATGATATCTCAAAACAAAAATTAGCTGAACAAGAAATACTAAAATCAAACGAACAATTAAATTTATTTAAAGTTTTAATCAATAATTCTTCTGATGCAGTTCAAGTTTCACTTGTAAGTGGTCAATTATTTTATATAAATAAAATTGCTAGCGAACGTTTGGGAATTGAGATTGAAAATTGTCAGAACTATTATGTTAAAGATTTTGAAGCGATTTTTGATGAAGAACAAGCGTGGATCGATCACGTGAACGAACTTAAGAGCATTGATTTTTTAACAATAGAAGGAAAAAACATCAATCATAAAACAGGTAAATCATTTCCTGTTGAAGTAGTTGTTAAGTATATTGAAATTAGCGAAGTTGGTTTCATAATTGCCAATTCGAGAGACATCACTGATCGTAAAATAAATGAAGAAAAACTAAGAATTCAAGAAGAAAAATATAGGAATATTATTACGAATATGAATCTTGGACTTTTAGAAGTTGATCTAGAAGAAAAAATTGAATATTGTAATCAAAACTTTTTAGAAATATCAGGATATACATTCGAAGAATTAAAAGGTAAAAAAGCGAATGATATTTTTTCTATAGAAGAATCAAAACAAATTATCGAAGAAAAAATTAGACTTAGAGAAGAAGGAAAATCAGACAGCTATGAAATAGCAATTCGCAATAAGTCAGGAGATTTGAGATGGTGGTTTATCAGTGGTGGTCCAAATAAAAATGATAAAAATGAAATCATAGGTTCAATAGGGATCCATTTAGATATTACAAAACAAAAAGAAATCGAAAGGGATTTAGAAACAGCACTAATTGCATCTAAGGCTGCTTCTGAAGCTAAAGAAGCATTTTTAGCAAATATGAGTCATGAAATTCGTACACCTTTGAATGGAATCATTGGAATGATTAGAGAATTATCGACAAATAAAACAATTGAAGAACAATTTTCAATGATAGAAAATGCCCAAAAAGCATCGAAACACCTTCTATCTATCATCAATAATATTTTGGATATTTCTAAAATCGAAGCGGGTGAAATCGAAGTAAAACACTTAAACTTTAATTTATTTAATGTTTTAGATGATATTCAATCAATTTTTGAAAATGAATGCTCAAAAAAGAACATAAAATTTGAAGTAAATACTGATAATCGTTTAAATTCTATTTTTAAAGGAGATGAGATTCGAATACGACAAGTTCTTTTGAATATTATTGGCAACTCTTTAAAATTCACTCAACATGGAGGGATCAAAGTGATTTCGTCATTGGTTGATGATCATGAAATTATTCAATTTCAAATCATTGATACAGGAATTGGGATGTCGCGGGATTTTCTGAAAAATATTTTCACGAAATTTCATCAAGCTGATAATTCAAATGAAAGACAATATGGTGGAACTGGACTTGGAATGGTTATTACGAAAGAATTAATTGATTTAATGAATGGTCAAATTTCGATTGAAAGTGAATTAAAAAAAGGAACAACGATTACAATTCAGTTGAAATTAGAAAGAGGTGAATCGACGGATTTATTAGTAAAAGAAGAAAATAAAATAGTCGATTTTACTGAAGAGGTTAAAATCCTATTAGTGGAAGACAATGAATTAAATAGGATGGTAGCTAAAATGGCTATGAATGGCGATAATTTTGAAATTGTAGAAGCAGAAAATGGAGTTGAAGCTCTGAAAATACTCGAAAACGCTACTTTTGATTTAATCTTAATGGATCTTCAAATGCCTATCTTAGGAGGAATCGAGACGACCTTAAAAATTAGAGAATCAGGAGATCAAACTCCAATTATTGCATTGACAGCAAATGCATTTAAAACGGAATTACAGAAATGTAAGGATGCAGGAATGAATGATTACATCGTAAAACCTTTTGAGAAAGCCGATTTCTTAAATGTAATCATTCGATCACTTGAATCTAAAATGAATAGTAAAAAAGAAAAGCTTTATTCATTGGATAAATTGAATGAAATGAGTGATCATAATAAGGAATTCATTCAAAAAATGATAAGTATTTTTCAAAAGACAATTTCAAAATCACTCGAAGATTTAACAATTGCAATTGAAAATGGAAATATAGAATTAGTGAAGCAAATAGCTCATAAAATTAAACCTTCCTTACATAATTTGGAAATAAAATCTATTTACAAAGAAATTGAAGAATTAGAAACTTCAGAACTGAATTTAAATGAAATTAAAACTAAGGTCAAGAAGTTAAATTCAACTTTAATGCTTGTAATAGAAGACATGCAGAATAATTAATAAAAAGAGTTTTATTCTACTAACACACTTTTCGGGATAGTGTCCAAATAAATGAAAAAGGCTGTCTTTATTGACAGCCTTTCTGATTTATTTTAATTGTTTTACAACTTCTGATTTATCGATCAATCCTACATTTGACCATGTTTTCTCTTTGTTTTTATACACTTGAAGTAAAGGTATTCCTTCAATTTTTTGTTCTTGAGCAATTAATGGGTTTTTATCGACATCAATTCGAATAACAACTACTTGATCTTTCATTTCAGTTGAAATTTCATCCAAGTAAGGTTTCATTTTTTTACATGGTCCACACCATTCAGCATAGTAATCGATAAGTACGATTTTATCTGTATTTAACAAATCTTTAAACTGTTGAGATGTCATTCCAGCCTCTATTGGTTTCGAATTAGTTGTCACTAATGGAAGATTAGCATTGTTCCATTGCATGATTCCGCCCTCTAATTCAAAAACTTCTTTGAATCCCATTGAACTCATATCACTAGCAGCAGATCCACTTCTTCCACCACTTAAACAGTAAACAAAAACAGGTTTTGTTTTATCTAATTTTGAAATTTGTCCTTCAAAATCGTTACCATTATAATCGATATTGACTGCTTGATCTATAAATCCACCTGTAACTTCTTCTGGAGTTCTAACATCAATTAGTTGTGCATCTGGAGTTTCACTTAATTTTTTTGAGAATTCTGTTGGAGTCAAAATCGTTTTCACACCTTTTGATTGACCATTTGTGCAACTTGTAAAAGCTGCTAATAGAATAAATTGAATAAATAATAGTGTGTTTTTCATATTGTTTTTATATTGTTAAATTATCAATTAATACTTTTTCAATTTTAACTTGAGGTTCAAAGATTATAGTAGATTTTACAGAATTTGATATTAAACAAGCTGCTTCTGATTTTGATAAAACACGTTCAGCTTTTTCTTTAGAACTTTCATCTCTAATTGTTAATATCGGTTTTAAAGTAACTTCACTGATCATGAATTTCCCATCTACCATCTCTAGTTTTCCAACGGCATTCGATTCAAATGTAGTAAATTCCAATCTAGAATTTTCTGCAATGGAAAGAAATGTTGTCATCAAACAACTATTGACTGCAGCAACAAACAAATGTTCAGGCGACCAAATCCCTTCGATTCCTTTTGGGAATTCTGGTGGAGTAACCACTTCGATTTTAGAATTCAAAACAGAAGATTCTAAAATTCCTTTTCTATCTTGTTCCCAAGTTAGTTTTACGTCGTAAAAATGTGTTGCGCTCATAACTTTTTTTTATTTAATTTCTTCAAATGTTATTTCTTCCGCTTCATTCGATGAGGTTACTTTTTCCATCGGAATAGCGCAATTTCCGGAAGCACAGCCTAATTGAAAAATTCCCATCAAAGTGAAATAACTACCAAAAATTACTCCCATCCATTCTTTTTGTTGAATAGATTGAATACTAATGAAAATCCCAGCACCTAAGAATAATATTCTACGGAAATTCCAGTTGGTAAAAAGGATCTGTTTCATTTGGTTGTTTTTGATTTGTCTTTTTGAAATATATTGAATAAAAGTCCTCCCATAATTGCTCCATATAAAGAACTATTTAAAGGTTTTGAAGTTATCGAACAAGTTCCACTTGCACATCCGACAAAATGATAATAAAGATAACCACCAATTGCTCCAATAATAACTCCAATGAGCGTAATTTTATATTTCTGAATGAATTTCATTTATTCTAATTAATAAAGCAAAGGTGTAAATTTAGAATGAATCGAAGAGTGACTTTTGTTACACTCCAATAAAAGTGTTGATTTGCTGTGAAATCTGATTCGAATCTTGAAGATTCATGCACTTAAAATGTCCTTTTGGACAAGATTTAAAACCTATTTTGGAACAAGGGCGACAACTTAAATCTTTAACTTCATGTATTGAAAAAAGTTCTTGATGACCAGGAAAATAAGGGAACATTCCTAATGCAGGAACTGTGTTTCCCCAAACACTGATAGTAGGAATTTGAAAACAAGAAGCAATGTGCATCAACCCTGTATCATTTGAAAGAATCGCTTTTGATTGTGCTACGATACTTCCTGATTGTTGCAATGAAAAAGGGCCACATGCATTTTTAATCGTTTTCGAAGGGAAATTAGCTATTATTTCTTCTGCGAAATCATGATCCATCGGACCTCCAGCTAGAATAATAGGGAAATTAATTTTTTCGATAATTTCCACCAACTTCGAAAAAGGCATTCTTTTAGTTGCGAATTGAGCACCAATTGCGATTGTTAAATAAGATTTTGGAGCTAAATTAAATTCAGTCGAAACATCCACTTTTGATTTTTCAGAAAGAAAGAAATCACACGGTTTTAAATCGTTTTTTACTCCAAGATGATGAACTGTTTCAAAATAACGATCAACAATGTGTTTAGTTCCCATTTTGTCAATCTTAAATTTTACCAGCATCCATTTTTTAACATTCATTTTTGGGAATGATTTTGATGGAGCACTAATTTTCTGTTTTAGTGACAGTGTTCGAATATTTTTGTGAAGATCAATTACCCAATCGTATTTTTCCAATTTTAATTCAGAAATAACTTCTTTGATTGATTTTTCAATTGTAATTAATCGATCGATGTATGGATTGTTTTCTAAAACAGGAGTGAATGCTTTTTTGGTAATAAAATGAATCGTTGCATTCGGAATTTGTTGCTTCAAACAACGAATCACAGGTGACGTTAAAACAACATCTCCAATAGAACTGAAACGAACGATTAATATTTTCACATATCAAAAATAGGGATAAAAATGATTTTTTATGCGGAAAGAAGCATATTTCGTCTAAAACTTGGTTAGGATTTGTTCATTTTCAATTCTCTTGCTTACATTTGCAAACTTTATTTTCGAATTGAAAGCTTATAAACCAATATATGTCGTAATCTTTTTAGCTAGTATTTTACTAGTCTTATCTCCGTTGGTTTATTTTGCTCCCAAAGATGGATGGAATATCGGTGGAAGAAAGTTTCAATTTTTAACACAAGAAGAATTCTTTCATCCTAAAAAACAGCAAAAAACAGATATTACAAAGTTGGTAGCAGATGTTGATACTGCTTCGATTGAAGCAGAAGAACCAAATGATTTATTAAAACATCAAAACGCCTCCGATGGAAAACTGGGGGCCCCTTCTGGTGGGACAGTGTCAGCTGAAAGTAGAACACAATTAGTTTTAAATGAAGGAGCTCGAAATGAATTAATAAAATTGTTCAAAGAATTAGATAAGGTTGCGATAGATAAATCTAAAATTCATTTATTGCATTATGGTGATTCTCAAATAGAAGGCGATCGAATGACGGGTTATATTCGTCAACGTTTGCAGAGTCAGTTTGGAGGGAATGGCCCCGGTTTAATTCCTGCAACTAATGTATATACCACCAATACTTTTAAACAGACATTTTCTTCAAATTTCATGCGTTATACATGTTATGGAGGAGCAAAATTAAAAAATCGTCGTTATGGAACCTTAGGTTCTGCTGCTCGTTTTACTCAAGAAAATTATGATACAAATGCATTGAAATCATCAGTATTACAAGAAGGTTGGATAGAGATTGAACCACATCAAATGGCTTATAAACGAGCTAAAACATATAATAATGTTAAATTGTTTTATACCAGTTGTATAAAACCTTGTGCATTGAAAGTATATCAAAACGGAAAAATGATTCACGAGGATAGTTTGTTGACAGATGGAAAATACCATTCTATTGGTTTAAGTTTTGCAGCTACTCCTGGAAAATTGAAATATGTTTTTTCAAGTACTACAAGTCCTACAATTTGTGGTTTTTCATTAGAAGGCGATTATGGAGTTCAAGTGGACAATATCGGAATGCGAGGCTGTTCAGGAAATGTATTTGGTTCTATTGATGGAACTTCTATTAGTAAAATGAATGCTGAATTGAATTCTAAATTGGTTATCCTTCAATTTGGTGGAAATTCAGTTCCATATTTTAAAGATAGTTCAGCTGTTCGAAATTATGCGAATCAGTTTCAGAATCACATGAAGATAGTAAAAAGCGCAAATCCTGGTGCAATGATAGTTGTGATAGGACCAAGTGACATGTCTTATTTGACGAAAGGAATCTATGAAACCTATCCATTTTTACCCTATTGTGTAGAACAAATGAAAAAAGTTGCCGGAAAAGAAAACGCAGCTTATTGGGATTTGTTTTCAGCTATGGGAGGAAAAAATTCGATGCCTTCTTGGGTTGATCAAGGGTTAGCAGGAATAGATTATATTCATTTTACACATCGTGGCGCAAGTATTGCATCACAGTTATTTTATGAAGCTTTCATTTCAGAATATGCCAAATGGAAGTCAGAAGGTAATTAGAAAAAGACTATTAATTGCCATTTTGAAAATTCAATAAATGACAAAAACGATCAAATATAGACTCTTATTTATTGTTGTTTTGTTCCAATTTGGAATCAAAGCACAAGATTCGTTATTAATCAGTTTAAGTCATTTTCCGTTTAAAGATTTTAAAGAGTTAGATACTAATTATAGAACAAAATATCCTTTAGTTCATTTTGAAAAGAATAATTATCAATTTTTCTCAGATGAAAGTAAAAATTGGAATTTATTCTATAAAAAGATGGATTCTTTGATTCAATTTAAAGATAGGAAATTAAATTTTTATCATATTGGAGGGTCTCATTTACAGGCTGATATTTATACACATGATGTAAGAACGAATTTGCAAACATATTGGAGTAATTTACCAGGAGAAAGGGGTTTTGTTTTCCCTTTTGATTTAGCGAATACAAATAATCCTGGAAATTATGAGTTTTCTTCACCAAATAAATGGAAATCTTTCAGAAGTGTAACGCAAAATAAATGTGAATTGGATTACGGTTTGTTAGGTGCTGTAGTTACATGTCCTGATTCTTTGATTTCTATTCACTTTAAATATGACCAAACAGAAATTAAACCTGGGACTTCATCTATTCGGATTTTTCATAACAAAGGTGAATTACCCTATTTTATAGGTTTTGGAAAAAATGAAGAATTCATTATTAATATGTTTACAGATTCGGAACTGGGAATAACTGAAGTCGAATTTTCTAAAGAATTAGATTCTTTTGACCTTGAGTTTTCAAGGAAAGCAAGTGAAATCTCATTTCTTCAAATTTCTGGATTTCAATTAAAAAGTCATCAACCAGGAATTTCATATACTGCAATTGGTATAAATGGTGCAGGATTGTATACTTATTTAGATTGTGGTAATTTCGCAGAACAATTAAAACAATCACCTCCTGATTTTTTTGCTTTTTCTGTAGGTACGAATGATGGAAATGTTCCATTTGATGATTTTAAACCTGAAGTTTATAAATCAAATTTGGATAAAATGATACAAATCGTTTATGCAGCAAATCCGAATTGTGCAATTTTATTAACCGTCCCAAACGATTCCTATTATCTAAGGAAATATTTAAATAAAAATATTGCTAGAGAAAGAGAGATGATTATTGAATTGGCAATGCAATATCATTTGCCGATTTGGGATTTATATGGTATTATGGGAGAATTAGGATCTTCAAAAAATTGGAATTTAGCAGGTTTAATGCAAGGTGATAAAGTGCATTTCACTGCTGAAGGCTATCATTTAAAAGGAAGCCTCTATTTTGATGCTTTTTTAAAGTGGATGGAGCAGATGAAATTATTGGAGAAAGACAATAACTAATTATCAATTATTTTTAGAACTTTGTAGTAAATAAGATACATGTTACAAGAATTATTTTCATTTCAACACGGTAAAGATTTCGCAATTGGGTTTACGCAATTGGACTTTTGGTTTTTCTTTTTGGTTGTAATGATGATATTTTCAACTTTACACAAAAGCACTTTAATGAAAACGATTTTCATTACTGCAATTAGTTTGTTTTTCTATTTTAAAACATCTGGAGCAAGTGTTTTAATTTTATCTTTCTCTATATTTTTGAATTATTTTTCTGGAAAATTTGTTTTTTCTGTTAATTCGAAACTCAAAAAGAAGGTAATTATGATCTCTGCAGTTTCGATAAATGTATTGATTCTAGCTTATTTTAAATACGCCTACTTTTTTACTGAATCTTTCAATGAAATTTTTCAAACAAAATATCAAGCTCTTAATTATTTTGCTCAATGGACATCTGGATTTTCTGGACAAGGTTCTTTGGTTGATAAGATTATTGTTCCTGCAGGTGTTTCATTTTTTACTTTTACAAGTATTAGTTATATTCTAGATATTTATAGGGATGAAATTAAACCTGTCAAAAACTTTTTTGAATATTCTTTTTTCATTACTTTTTTTCCACACATCTTATTAGGACCAATAGCAAGAGCAAAAGATTTTATTCCACAGATAAGTAAACCATATTCGTTAGATAAAGCATCGTTCAGTTGGGCAGTATTTCAAATCTTGAAAGGTTTGGTTAAGAAATTAGTATTAGCTGATTATATCGCTGCTCATTTTGTCGATAAAGTGGTATATGCTCCTGAATCATATCCGGGTTTTTTGAGTGTCATTGCTATGTGGGCTTATTCAATGCAGATTTATGGCGATTTCTCAGGATATACCGACATTGCAACAGGTGTAGCAAGATTAATGGGATTTGAGCTTTTCCAAAACTTCAATTCACCTTATAAAGCTTTAAATGTGGCTGATTTTTGGAGAAGATGGCATCGTTCACTAGGAGCTTGGTTGCGCAATTATTTATACATACCATTAGGAGGAAACAAAAGTGGCGGAATCGGAACACATATTTCAATTTTCATCATTTTTGTATTTTTGATTTTCATAACACAATGGTATGATTTGGTTTTAGTTTATCTAGCATTAATGGCTATTTATGTAATAGGTGTTTTTTACAGCCCAAGATTCAAAAATTTGGTTCACCGAGATATGAATCTATTAATTACTATGATTGTAGGTGGTTTATGGCATGGAGCAAGTCAAAACTTTGTGATTTGGGGGGCAATGAATGGAATTGCACTGGTATTTTTTAATTATTGGAAAAATATAAGTCCATATGAGAAGAGTTCTTTATTTGTGACAAAAATATGGAAGGTATTCATCACGTTTAATTTCATCACATTTACAAGAATTTGGTTTATTTTACAAGAAGATAATGCCCCGATTAATTTTTTAAAGAATATAGGTAATCAGTTCAATTTAACTGCTGATACATTTGGAAAAGCTTTATGGACTTATCAAGTCGTTTTCATTATTTTAGGTGTTGGATTTTTGATTCACTTGATTCCTCAACGGTTTAAAGACAAAGGAATTTTATTGTATTCAAAAACACCGATTGCACTTCAAGTAGTTTCGATTGCAGTTGCATTATTTTTAATTTATCAAGCTGTTTCAGATGAATCGAAGGGATTTGTCTATTTTCAGTTTTAATTGTTTTTTATGAAGCCAAATCAGCTTTATTTTTTATTAATTACCATAATTTTTTCTGCTTGTTCAAATGTGAAAAAAGAGTCATCCCAACCAGAAATCATTCTTAAAAAAGTATTTCGAGATCATGGATTGACAGATCAGTTAGTTCAAAAAAGTGAAAAAGACACGTCAACTTTTTGGAAAACAGTGAAAGGTGATGTTGAAGTTTTTAGTGAAATAACAAAGAAAGGAATCACTATAAAAACGGTAAATAAAAACCACCAGCGAATCATTAATCTTGGAAAAGTAGAAGAAGCTTATCAATTGCCAAAAGTAGAATGGATAAGTAAAGATTTTGTTTGTATTCACACTTTTACGAAGAAAGAAAAAACGGCTAATATTTTCTTTATCCCTTATAATTCAGATAAATCTATTTCTTTTTTTAATAAAGAGATTGTAGCTATTGCTCCTGAGGAAAATACCTTTGTTTATATAAGTAATATTGGCAATCCGATTATTACTTATGCCATTTACAATGTTCTAACTAAAAAGGAATTATTACTCGAAGCTCAAATTACTAAACAAAAGGCTGAATTTCCATACTATGATGATTTGAAATTCAGGGACAATAAAATAATAATTACGATGGAACAGCCACATGAATGCTATATTTTGGATTATCGTTCGATATTAAAATAAATCATATATTTACACTTAATTAAACAATTAAAATCATGCTAAAAAACTTAACATTCATAGTATTTACATCTATATTTTCTAACATATTTGCACAAACAGAATCTGAATGGAATTCTATTGATGATTCAAAATATTTTATTAATTATCCGTCGGATTGGGAATTAAATAACAGTGGTCTTATGGGTACTTCTTTTATTTTATTTTCACCTGTAAGTTCAAGTCAAGATAATTTCAGAGAAAACATTAATCTTCTAGTGCAGGATTTATCTCAATACGATTTGAATTTAGATAAATATGTTGAAATTTCTGTTAATCAAGTGAAGTCGATGATTACAAATGCTAAAATAATTGAAAACAAAACGATTAAATCAAAAAATGGGGATTTTCAAGAAATGATCTATACTGGAGATCAAGGTATGTATCATTTAAAATTTGTACAATATTATTGGATTAAAAATGATTCAGCATTTGTACTAACATTAACAACCGAATCTAACAAATTTATGGACTATAAAGTAATCGGTGAAAGAATATTAAATTCCTTCGTAATTAAGTAAGGACTTAATATTTAATTATCAATAGTGAAGGGCAATCTTCCAGCCAATTGTCATCACTTTCGTTGATTTTTTTCCAAGTTTCAATACTGATTAATATTAAATCAAAATCATTTAAGAATTTTTTATCAATCGTTTTATTGTTAGTTGCATGAATTTTATTAGGATATTTTTCGTTGATAGCAATAATATTTTCTTTTATTAACTGAAAACCAGAATTAGATTCTTCGTTTTGCCACACAACTATTTCAGCGTCTGAATTATCTATTAATTTTTCAGAATATTCAAAAATAAAATCATCATTTTCATCTTCAATAGGAACGAAGACTTTATTAATTTTACCAAGATCTCTTTCAACTAAAATTCCTACAGGTATTTCAGTTTTAGAAATAATAAAGCGAATTCTTTCATCAAAAGGATTGCTTTCAAATAATTTCTCTTTCCCGGTTACTTTATCAATTATTCTATCAGGATTAATGATTTTCGTGGTGAAACCAAATAATTTCCCTAGGAAAGTTCCATCATAAATAGAGTTTCCATACCCAATAATTAATAAATCAAATGACCCTTTATTTGCAACATCAACAATATCATTTTCAATATCAACTGATGCTTTGAAAAATGTAGTAATTTTTTGATTTAATTCTTTAGATTCTTCAACAATTGGAGCAAAAGTTTCGGTTTGATACTCTTCTAAATTGTAATGATTTAATTGATCACTTAATGAAAGATGCATCGCAGTAATAGTTGCATTTTTATCCATTTTTTTCACAAAACTATTACTTAATTTTAGTAAGTTTCGGCTTTTATCAGAATTACCGAAAGACAATAATATATTGAATTTACTTGATTTTGAAATTCGAATTATACTTTCATCCTTTTGATTTTTGAAGATATAATTTATTAAATCTAAAGCAGGACCTGTCATGAAGGTTGTAACCAATGCCATTATAACCATCATTGCAAATACTTCTGGTGTTAAAACCCCTAGATCGTAACCAATATTCAATACAACAAGTTCCATAAGACCTCTTGTATTCATAAGCGCTCCAATCATAAAACTATCCTTCCATGTTTGTCCTACAAATTTTGCAGCTAATGCACTTCCAATAAATTTTCCAACAACTGCTACGAGAATAATTAATCCACAGGTTTGCCATAAATATACTGAATCTAGAAGACCGATTTGTGTCCTTAGACCTGTAAATACAAAGAAAAGAGGGAGTAATAAAACGAGTGAAATATCTTCAACCTTTTCAATGAATAGATTTCTAAACTTCATATTATCAGGCATAATTACTCCTGCTAGAAAAGCTCCAAATAATGCATGAATTCCAATGATCTCTGTAGCATAAGCAGAAAGAATCAAAGTTAAAAAGAAGATTGCTACAACAGGTTTGCTTAGGTTTTCTTTTGATGCGTGTATATCGCCAATTTGCTTTAAAAACGGTTTCACTAATTTAATCATTACAAGGACGTACAAAGCAGCCAATGCAATAATGTAAAGAGCACTGATAAAAGATCCAGCTTTAACATAAGCTATCACTGCTGCCAATATACACCAAGCTGTAATATCATCAGCCGCAGCACAGGTGATCACTACCGTACCAATTTTAGTTTTATGTAAATTTCGTTCTTGGACAATTCTAGCTAAAACAGGGAAAGCTGTAATACTCATTGCTATACCGAGAAAAAGCCCAAATGATAGAAACTGAACTCCTTTAGGAGCAAAATTGTTATAAATAATATAGGCAAAACCTAAACCTAATGTGAACGGAAAAACAATACTTGCATGACTTATAACAACTGCATCATTCGCTTTGTTTTTTAATACTTTTAGATCTAATTCCATTCCGACAACAAACATGAATAGAATTAAACCTATTTGACTTAAAAATTGAAGATTTGGTAATGATTCTTTTGGAAATAAAGCTGCTGAATATTCTGGAAAATAAGCTCCTATAAGCGATGGTCCTAAAACAATACCTGCAATAATTTCACCAATTACAGATGGTTGGCCAATTTTTTTGAAGATCCATCCGAATATTTTAGCAACGATAAGGATGGTTATAATTTGAGCTAATAAAATCGCTAAAGGATGTTCGATATTGTGTTTCATCGAAGCAATAAACTCTCCCCATTGACTATTTTTAGAAGTTGGTGGGATTATATTTTTTCCTAATTCTAGGTATTTTCCATGTTCAATAATCCATTTCATTAAAAATGAAAACGTGCCTATGATGACAATGTAAAAAAATAGATTTTTGAATTTTTTCATGGTTTGATACTTGCTTATTTACTTATGCAAAGGAAATAATACTATGTGTTTTTTATGTTATGTAAACCTTAAATTAAATTAATTTTATTTTTTCAAAATCCAACCATCAATTCCAGCAGATAAGGCTTTTTCTTTGATTTTTATGATTTCTTCATTAGAATTAGATGTTCCAGCACTTACTCTGAATAATTCACCATTTTTATCTACTATTTTAGCATTAAAGCCTTTCGTTTTTAAGCTGTTAATCAAATTAGTAGCATTCTCTTCAGTACTAAATACTCCAACTACAAAATCAAAACTTTTTTTCGTAGCATTAACAATTGGTTTTGTTGTAGAAGGAATTACTACTTCTGGGATTTCATTAATAGCTTGTTCTGTTGTTGTAGTATTTTCTTTTAAGCGAACATTGATGTAAATATCATCGTTGAATTTAAATGAATAATTTGAAGAACCAGATGTTATTGATTGGATAGATTTCTCTAGTGATTCTTCGGGTTTAATTTGATAATTTAATTTGCTCAAGGCTTCATTTTTATAAAGACCTTCATTCGTTTTGTATAGCGGATTAAAATCTTTAATAGAAAGTATGCCAGATTCTAACACATTTGTTTTCATTGGAATCCAAAATGAATAAAATCCAATCGGTATAATTAATGCAGCCGCAACATATTTCCAAATCGCCAATTTCTTTTTAGAAGCTTGATGTTGAATTTCAACAAATGGTTGTTCTTCATTATTAATAATAGCATCAATATCAGATGATTCCAAAGTGAACAATGGTTTTTCTTCCACTGCTAAAATTGGATTTTCTTGTTGAATGTGTTGAGCTAATTTTACATCTTCTTCAGCAATAAAATGAACTTTACCTAAACCATAAGATTCTAGTAGTAAGTTAAAGAATCGATCTTGTTCAAAACAGATGTTTTTTTCAGCATCTAAAAAGATAAAACCAATACGATCTAAAACTATTCGTTCACCTGTCGCTAACTGCGCATTCCAATTTTCAACAATTGTTTTAATAGCATTTTCAGCTACAGAGTATTCAATATTATTTACAAAACTTAACTCTTTTATCAATAAACCATCATTATTAATCAATTGACGATTAAATAAAACAGATTTACGAGGTGGAGTTATGATTCCATTCCTGTAATCAATAATAGCAGCAGATTGATTAGCAACAAACCCACCAAAAGAAGGTACAATTACGCAATTGTTACGCAACAATAAATCACCAATTAATTCTTCAACTGAAATCATATCACAAAGTTATGAAAATATTCAACAATATCTCATGTTTAATACGTGTTTAAAGCGAATAGAGTTACAGAAATCTCAAAACTTTTTCAATATCTTCAGGAACGTCAATATTCGGGGTTTCAATAGTTGTTTCAATCACCTGAATTGTATAACCATAGTATAGCCATCTTAATTGTTCCAATGACTCGATTATTTCCAGTTTAGTAGGCGTTAAATTGATAATTTCAAGCAACGTTTTTGTTCTAAATGCATACAATCCAATATGTCTCAAAAAAGGGTAAATTTCCAATGGATTACCTTTAGCATTTGCAAAATTTGGAACGGCACTTCTAGAGAAATAAAGTGCTTTATTTTCATGATTTACAACAATTTTTATTCTATTCGTATTTTGAATATCGTCTAAAGAAACATCTTTAATTCCTAAAGTTGCAATGCTCACAGAATCATTATTGAATGCTTCTACAAGAGCATCTAATTGACGAAAATCAACAAGCGGCTCATCGCCTTGAATGTTTATAATTACTTCGTATTCAGGATGTTTTTTAGCAATTTCACCACAACGATCAGTTCCCGTAGAATGATCTAAGGATGTCATCATTACTTCTCCACCAAATTTTTGAACCTCGTTGACAATTCGTTGGTCATCTGTAGCGACAATTACTTTATGAATATTTTTGGACTTTAAAGCACCTTCATAAACACGTTGAATCATTGTTTTACCATTTAAATCGATTAACGGTTTTCCTGGAAAACGTGAAGATCCATATCTAGCGGGAATAATTCCTAATACTTTCATTTTATAAAATTTTCATCAAATAGATCTGTCAAAAATACATAATTAAAGTTTGTTCATTTGAAATAGATGAAATTGTAGATGTCAAATTCTATTAAAAAGACACTTTTTATAGAATTATTGCCTCCTAATTTGTTTTTAAATCGAATAATTTTTATTAAATTCAAGATAACTAACAATTATTTAAATTAAAATATCAGTGAATAACTATCAAATCGCATTAACATTATTAAAAGGAATAGGACCTAAAAAAGCTAAATTATTACTTTCAAAATTAGATTCAATTGAATCAATCTTTAACGATTCATATTCTAAAATTTCAAGTTTGACTGGAATTGGAATAAATTTACTAAAACAAATGGACCGAAAGGAAGCTTTAGCAAAATCAGATGTATATCAAGAATATTTTACTAAAAATGGAATTCATACCCATTTTTATATCGAAAAAAATTATCCAAGAAGATTGAAGCAATGTGCAGATGCTCCATTACTATTATTCAGTAAAGGAAATATGGATTTCAATGCATCTAAACTTGTTTCCGTTGTTGGAACTAGAAATGCTTCAGAATATGGTAAAAGTATTTGCGAAGAATTAATCAATGGTTTCGCAGGAAAAGATATAGTAGTTATTAGTGGAATGGCTTACGGAATTGATATTTGTGTTCATCAATTATGTGTTAAAAATAATATTCCAACTATTGGAGTTCTTGGGCATGGTTTAGATAGAATTTATCCAAGTATTCATAAAGCAACTGCAAATAAAATGATGTTAAATGGAGGTTTGTTGACTGAATTTTTACCAGGAACTAAACCTGATAGAGAAAATTTTCCTATGCGAAATAGAATTGTTGCGGGAATGTCTGATGCAACAATTGTTGTGGAAAGTAAAGATTCAGGAGGATCATTAATTACGGCAGAATTAGCAAATGATTATAGTAGAGATGTATTTGCATATCCAGGGAATGTAGGTCAGATATACTCTAAGGGTTGTAATGCTTTAATCGCAAAACAGAAAGCTCATTTAATAACAAACAGTAATGATTTTTTAAAATTAATGCAATGGGAAGATGAATTAAAAAAAAATGTACAAACTCAACTTTTCACTGATTTAACTCCTGAAGAAATGTCAATAATAAATTTGTTTTCAAATGAAAGTGTTTTAAATCTTGATGTGATTTCAATTAAATCAAATTTACCAATCTCTAAAACAAATGTCCTATTGTTCAATTTAGAGTTAAGTGGAATTGTAAAATCCTTACCAGGTAAAATGTACAAGATGTGTTAAAAAAAAATGCCTTCGACCCAATTTAGGAGGAAGGCATTCTGACTTTAATAATATTGACTATTTGAAAAGACAGATAATGTAATAAAATATGGCAGCAAATAAAGCACTAACTGGAATAGTCAATACCCATGCCCATAATAAGTTGATAGTTACCCCCCATCTTACAGCGCTTAAACGTCTTGTTGCTCCAACACCAATAATCGAACCTGTAATTGTATGAGTTGTTGAAACTGGAATACCCATTTGCGAAACTGTAAATAATGTTAATGCTCCTGCTGTTTCAGCACAAACACCTTCTAAAGGAGTTACTTTAGTGATTTTAGACCCCATTGTTTTAACAATTTTCCAACCACCAAATAATGTTCCAATACCAATCATCATATAACATCCAAAAGAAATCCAGAATGGCATAGTTTCAGAGTTAACTTTCGTTACTTTTTTAAAGTGTTCTTTGATATTCCAGTCACTAGAAACATAATTTTTAAAAATACCCGCTTTAGAATAATTTTTATCTAATGTTTTATCTTTAAAAATTATTTCATTTGATTCAGAATCATAAATATCATGACCTTTGGAATATACATGTAATTTTTCTAATTCGTCATCCACTTCATTAAAGCTTGGAATAATTGAAGATTTAGAATAATTAGTATTTTTTATTTTTTCATTAAAAATAACTTCTTGAGTATTTACATCAATAATCTTATCACCTTCTTTGTAAAATTGAATATTTTCAATTTCTCCAAATTTTGGTTTGTATTTTTGAATTTTACCATGGTTATCTTTGTATTCTATTTGCATTACTTCTGCAATTTGAAAATTTGGATTAATATCTCCTTTAATTTCACCATTTCTATGCATGTTTCCATACACCATCAAAGCTGCACAAATAATACCCATTACTTTTTGAGAATCTGCTCCACCATGTCCTAAAGAAAAGGCTGCTGATGATAATAATTGTAATCGTTTATACATATTTGACTCTTTTAAAGCAGTTTGCTTTTTACCATGAATCAACATGTAGTAAATATAGGCTAAGATAAAAATCGCTAACATAGAAACAACGATCCATTTCATAGCTACAGTCATATCCATGTATTCAACCATATAATCCATTAGAATATATATACCGATTGAGCCAGCAAGAATCACAAAAAACTTTAATACAAATTGTCTACTTATTGTTACCAATGCAATTAAAAAAGCAATAATTCCTCCAATAATAGGAGCTAAGAAAATAAATAGTATCACTTTTATTATTTCTGCTGAAGCAATTACATCTAAGCCTCCATGTGCAACTGCAGCTCCTGCGAAACCACCAATTAATGTATGTGAAGATGAAGAAGGTATACCTAATCTCCATGTGAATAAATTCCATGCAGTAGCCGCTAATAAACCAGCCAATATCACCCAAAGATCAATTGCATTACTATCAACTGTTTTTGCAACCGTATTTCCAACACTCATATCGAAAACCCAGAATGCAATGATGTTAAAACCGGCTGCCCAAACTACCGCTTGAAATGGAGTCAATACTTTTGTAGAAACAACAGTTGCAATTGAATTGGCCGCATCGTGAAAACCATTTACCAAGTCAAACAACAAGGCTATAATGATTACAATTATTAATAATGTAAACATAAAAAGTAACTGAAATTAAAAAGTTTAATTAAGCGTATTTTACTACAATCGATTCCATTACATTCCCTGCATCTTCGCATTTATCTGTAACTTCTTCCATCAATTGATATATTTCTCTCTTTTTAATCAAAATTTTAATATCTGTCTCATATTCAAATAATTTTTCAATTGATAATTCAAAAATATCATCTACTTGGTTTTCAATACCATTAATTTTAATGATACAATCAACAACTTTTTGAATATTTTTTAAATTTCTTAATTCAATCACTGCGCTATTTACAGATAATACTGATTCTTTAATCGCATCAGCCATTTTCTGAATTCCTGAATCGGTAGTTGGATCAATCTTGTAGCCTGTAATTTTTTTACCAACTGCATAAATGTAATCTGCTATATCATCTAGTGCAGAAGCTAAACTGTGAATATCTTCTCTGTCAAAAGGTGTAATAAAGTTTTTTCCTAATTCAACAAAAATAGTATGAGTTAGTACATCGTTTTGATGCTCTAAATCTTCCATTTCTTTAACAATTGAAGCTCTTTTGTTGTGATCAGATTCATTTACAACTAAAACTAATTTACTTGCGATTGACTCTAAATTTGCACTTGCTGATTCAAATAAAGTGTAAAATATTTTATCTTTTGGTAAAAAGAATTTTAAGATACCTGATGCCATTTTATTTATTTTTTGGGCAAATATACAAGTAAAATTAAGTTGTAATTAAAAGTTGAAATTTAGTAACGTTAAAATAATATTGAATATCAAAAAAGGTAATATTAATAAAATGATTAAATGCTAGGTAGTTGTAATTCTGATGAAAAACCGGATAGGTTATTTTGATGTTTATTGGTTTAAATTAATTCAAATGAAACGGCATTACTTCAAAAATTTCAGAAATTGACCATTTAGTTGTTTTAATTTCTTCTCCGTGTTTCATGAATTTTTTCAACAAAACTTCTTCTTTACCCTTTTCTACAATTCCTGAAAACATTGTTTCTCCAGTCTCATAATAGATTGTCAAAGGACCTTCAATTAAATTCTCTTTTTTTGAAATTTTAACTCTTGGATTGCCATTTCCCCAAAAACACATCCAAACTCCTTCTTGCTGATTGTCGTAGTAATTTCCAAACATATTCTTCTATTTTGATTAGTCTAAAGGTATAGCATCTGTTATACTTTGAGTTTAAGTTACAATTAAGAATATATTAGCATTACATTCCTTAAATATTCTTCTCAGTTAAACTTTTCTTAAAGAATATAATTTGATTTCAAATTTCCTACCTTTGCACCATGAGTCAATTCAACAATACAAACGATACAATTTGCGCCATAGCAACTGCGAATGGAGTTGGTGCAATCGGATTAATACGTGTTTCTGGGAATAAATCTTTGGAAATAGTTTCAGCGGTTTTTTCAAAATCGTTAGTTGAGAAAGCAACTCATACCGTTCATTTCGGAACCATCTTATCAGAAAACAAAGACATCATTGATGAAGTTTTAGTTTCTATTTTTCATCAAGGTAAAAGTTTTACGGGAGAAGAAAGTGCTGAAATTGCCTGCCATGGTTCGCCTTATATTCAACAACAAATCATGCGCGTTTTGTTGCAAAATGGGTGTCGTTTAGCAGAACCGGGAGAGTTTACCATGCGTGCCTTTATGAATGGTAAAATGGACCTTTCACAAGCCGAAGCGGTAGCTGATCTAATTGCCTCTCAATCGAAGAATGCGCATACCATCGCCATGAAACAAATGC
>CALPRR020000022.1 GCA_943326025.2 Candidatus Kuenenia stuttgartensis
AGAGTTGTCATAATCGAAAAGCAATTCAATTTTTTTAATTTGTGCTTGAAAAGTTACAGCATCCAATGCTTCATTTGCGATTTGTAAGATATTAGATTTATGAATTTCTAATTCTAATTTACCTGCTTCAATTTTTGAGAAATCTAAAATATCATCTATAACACCTAATAATGAGTTAGCTGATTGAATTATAGTATTACTAAATAATTCTTGAGTTGCATCTAATTTAGTTGTTTTCAATAAGTCAGAAAATCCAATGATACCATTTAGAGGAGTTCTGATTTCATGACTCATATTTGCTAAAAAATCAGATTTTGCAATATTTGCTTGTTCTGCTTTTTCTTTTGCTGAAATTAATTCAGATTCGATTTCATGTTGCTTTGTAATGTCTTGATAAGCACCATATAATCTTTCAAATTCACCATTTTTATAAGCAACTTCCCCTTTACATTTTACCCATTTAGTAATGTTAGTATATGTTTTTATTTGAAGAATAATTTCAAATGTTTCGCCAGATAATATCGAATGTTGAGATGAAGATAAAAGTAATTCAAGATTTTTTCCAGGATAAAAAACTTTTAAATCCTCAAAGTTTGTGATAAAATCTTCAGGTAATTCAAAAATTTCTCTTGTTAATTGGGACCAGTATACTGAATTATCTTTGTTATATTCCCAAGCACCTACTTGAGCAATTTTATTTGTTTGAAATAACATTTCTTCGTTTCTAAGAATGATATTTTCTATTTTTTTTCTTTCAGTAATATCAGTAAAACTACAGACAACACCTCTATTGTTGGGCATTAAAACAGCATTAATATTTATCCATGTTAATTCATTGTTAGGTTTGTGTACCCCCATTACATCATTTAAAATGGTCTTTCCTGTAGCTAAAGTTCTCATTGCAGGATGTGTTTCTCCAGGATAATCAGTTCCATCTTCATGAATAGCTCTCCATGAAGGATCAATGGATTTTTTTCCAATCATTTGGTCGTAGCTCAATCCTAAAATTTTTTCAGCAGCGGGATTACAATGAAGAATTGCCCCTGTAATATCTTGTAAGACAATGCCTTCATTTAAAGTTTTAATGACTGTATCTAAATTATCTTTTATTTTTTCAAATTCTTGTTCGATTAATTTTCTTTCAGTAATGTCTTGAACAGTTCCTTTAATTCCAATATATTTTCCGTTCGAATCATAATAAGGTGAGCTGATTGTATATAGATATTTTTCTTTATTATTTACAATTAATTTCCGTTCAATTCTGAATGTTTCTTTATTGTTTATTGAGTTTTTTATAGTGGTTTCAAACGAGTTAAATTGCTGTTTGTTCATACTTTGATTGAACTGTTTTAACAATTCTTCATCTTTTATAGTATTGTCAATTTCATATATATTATACATTTCATCAGACCAAAATAGCTGCATTTTCTGTTCATTAAATTCCCAATTCCCAATTTTAGAAATGAATTGTGCCTCTTTTAATTTTTCTTGGTTCATTAACAACTGACGTTTGTATTCCATTTCAATTGTTAAATCATTGTGTGTACCAATCATTCTTAATGGTTTACCATCACTATTCCATTCGACAATTTTACCTCGATCTAAGATCCATTTGTATGAGCCGTCTTTACAAAGAATTCTATGCATGCTTTCATAAAATGATGTTAAACCATTTAAATGTTTTTCAATTTCTTTTTCGGCTAATGAAATGTCTTCAGGATGAACTCTTTTCGTCCATTCATCTACATGGTTTGATATTTCATCGATGTTAAAACCAAGTGTTTTTTTCCAGGCATCTGAAAAATAGGTTTCATTGGTTAAAATATTCCAATCCCATAATCCGTAATTTGAATTTTCAATTGCAATTTTCCAACGTTCATCAGCTATCTTTTTTTCTTCTTGCTGAATAATTTCTTTTGTTACATCTCTTTCTATTGCAATGAAATATTCTATTTGATTCTTTTCATCATAAATTGGAGATATATTTATATTTAGCCAATATTCTTTGCCTGATTTTGAATAATTTAAAATGTTTACATCAATTTCTTCTTTTTGTTTGACTGCTTTTCGAATATCTTCAACCGTATTTTGATTGGTTTTTTTCCCTTGCAAAAGTGAACCAGGTTTTTTACCTATTACTTCTTCTTTTGTATATTCACTTATTTTACTAAAAGCATTATTTACCCAGACAATTTGTCCTGATGGATTTGTAATTACTACAGCATCTTTTGTTTTAGATACAACTTTTGTAATTAAATGAAATTCTTCTTCCTTTTTTATTTGTTCAGAAATATCTCTTCCTATTCCATATAAATCTCCAGTTTCTTTATCGATATTTCCTTTCCAACTAATGTATTTATAATTACCATTTTTTGTCTTATAACGATTTACTATTACATCTGAACCTCCTCTATCTTCAAATTTTTTATTTATTTCGATTTTTGTATGGTCAAGATCTTCAGCATGAATAAATTTAGTAAATGGATTATTCAAAACATCACTTATTTCCCACTCTAATATATTTGTAAAAGCAGGATTGATATTTTTAAAATTTCCATCAGGACCTACAATACAGATGATATCCATCGATAAATTAAAAATCTTTTTAAACTGGTTTTGATCTTCCATTTATATTATTATTCTTAAGTTAATTAATAAATCATCAAATTATCATTTAACGTGTTCAATAATTTTTTCGATTAATTGAATTGCTTCATAAGGTTTTGAAACATAATCATTCATTCCTGCTTCAAAACACTTTTCTTTTACATCTTTTGTAACATCAGCTGATACAGCGATTATTGGAATTATAGATTTTATCGGATCTTTTAGATTTCTAATGGCAAAAGTTGTTTCATAACCATTCATTTCAGGCATCATCAAATCCATTAATAAAATCTGAAAATCAGCTTTTTCTAATGCTTCAATTGCTAATTTACCATTATCAGCAATTTCAACTTCAAAGCCTTCTTTTTGTAAAATTGTTTTAATCAACAATTGATTAATCGCATTGTCTTCTGCAACTAAAATTGAAATTGATTTATAATTTACCATAGAGTTTTTAGTATATGTGGATGATTATTCTTTATTCTTTTCAGTATCTTTTATTAATCAAATTTAAGAATTAAAATAATATCTTTAATTACTTTAAATTTCTTTAAATATTTCTTTTTTGAATTTATTGCAAGATTTAAATCCATTTATAATTTTTGAAAATCTTTCTTTTAGAGATTAAATTCTTTTTGTGTTAATTTTGCAAATAAATAAATTTATGAAAAGAGAGGTTATAAACACTGCTGATGGATCTAAAACTATTCGTTTAGTTGATTTAGATGAAAATTATCATTCTAGTCATGGAGCACTTCAAGAAGCAGAACATGTTTTTATTCATAATGGGATTTTAGCATTTAAAGACGAAAAGCATCTTGCCATATTTGAAATGGGATTTGGTACAGGGCTAAATGCTTTTTTGACTTGTTTATATTCTCTAGAAAATGATTTAAAAATTGATTATGATGGAATTGAAGCATATCCAGTTTCAATAGAGGAAATAAATCAATTGGATTATGACTCATTAAAAGGTAATGATTATAGTTCCCTTTTTGATAAAATACATTCGACTTCTTGGGATGAGAAAAATGAAATTAATTCAAATTTTGCTTTGACAAAAATTGAAAATAAAATTCAAAATTTTTCTTTTCAAAACGAAAAATATGATATAGTTTATTATGATGCATTTGGACCTAGAGCTCAAGAGGAAATGTGGTCATTAGAAATTTTTCAAAAATTATATACATCCATTAAAGAAGGAGGTTTTTTAGTAACCTATTGTGCAAAAGGGCAAGTAAAAAGAGATCTTAAAACTGCAGGATTCAATATTGAAGCATTACCTGGGCCTCCAGGAAAAAGGGAAATGACAAGAGCTTGGAAGAGGTGACTTCGACTTACTCAATCATCTTCTATTATTTTGTTGACTGAGCGGAACCGAAGTCAACATTCATTCTAATTCTCCATTCTTTTGGATACAAATTATTGAAACGATTTCCAATGTTTTTAATCCATCCAAGCGGTTCTTTTTCAAAAGTGATTAATTGAAATCCCATCGCGCCATTAATCGAAAAAGTATCTCCATGCAAATATTTTAGTGCTAAGTCTTTTTCTAAGTTGATACTATTACTTTTTTCAGAAATTCTTAAAAATGGATTGAAAGCTAATTCTTCATGCGGAATAATTCCTTTTCTTGAAATCTCACCGATATTCGTTCCCATTTTAATTATATGCAAATTTGCTTGTAAATGAAGGAATTCATTTGTGAAATCTTTTGGAAAAGCTAATAATTTATCATTCCAATTGAAAATATTACATGTTTCTAGTTTTGCAAATTTTGAACAATCCAATAAATCTTTTTGAAGTTTTAAATCATTGTTTCTGATAAGTTTATTCTTTTTGTTTTCATTTCCAATTTTCTGAAATACGGCAATATAAAAACCTTCAGTAGCAGTTTTTCCAGGAATACAGTAGAATCCTTTTTGAATTCTATCTTTTTGTATTGGTTCTTTCAACTCAACTGAAACAATTTCAGCTTCCAAATTATTTAACAACCATTCTACATTGTTTTCATTTTCATCTTCGTTAAACGTACAAGTCGAATAAATTAAATATCCACCAGCTTTTAAAGAATCCCAAACATCCATGACAATTCTTTTTTGTCTAGCCGCGCACAATTGAACATTGTCTTCCGTCCATTCCGTTCGAGCATTTGGATCTTTACGAAACATACCTTCCCCAGAACAAGGAGCATCAACTACTATTGTATCAAAGAAATTTGGAATTTTCTCAAAATGTTCAGGATCATTGTTTGTGACAACAACATTTGTATGCCCCCATTTTGATAGGTTTTCTCTTAAAATTTTAGCTCTAGAATTAATTACTTCATTACTAACAAGCATTCCTTTATTATCCAAAAATGAAGCAATTAATGTACTTTTTCCTCCAGGTGCTGCACATAAATCTAAAATTTTAGGTTGTTCTGGAAGATTTAGTTGTCTCAAAATAGAATCTAAAACCATTGAGCCAGCTTCTTGCGGATAATACGTTCCAGCATGGAATAATGGATCTAAAGTAAATGAAGGTCTCTCAGTTAAATAATATCCATTTTGACACCAATCTATCTCTTTCTGAAATGGTAAATTTGGTTTGGTTTTGTGCGGATTTAATCTTACAGAAGTAGGAGCTTCTGTATTCAAATCCGTTAATAATTCATCTCCAAGGAAAAGATCATTTTTTACTCTATTTTCAAATTTTATTGGGAATGGAATCATTCTTGAATATTTTGTAACGTAATTTTTATAATTTCTTTTGAATGGTTGTTAGCAATATGTTTTGAACTAATTCGTATTCCAACGCACCAAATTATTGTCTCTTGATCAGTTAATACCAAAATATCTTTCTTTTTGAAAGTGGGAATTTTGGCATCTTTAATAATGTCAGATAAAAGTTTACTTCCTTTTAAACCAATAGGTTGCATTCTATCTCCGTTTTGCCATTTACGAAGAATTAATTCACCTTTTAGTTTAGCTGAATCGATGTAAATTTCATTTTTTGTATAAAACTCAGGTAATGAATAAACCTTTTCAATAATTAATTCTGGTAATTTTATATTACTTACTTCAGCTTCGAAAACAAAACAATCCTCTTCTCTAGAAATTGAAATAAACGGACAATCTTCATTTTTTTCTAATCGAATATTTTTCCCTTTTTGTGAATTTCGAATTTTCTCTAAATCAATTAGTAATCCAGGTTTTTGGTTTAATTGTCTTAATAATTCAATTCGTTCTTCATTCGTTAGAGAATCAAATAAATCAAATGAGATGAAATTATCTTTTTTGATTTTCTTCAAAAAAACTGAAACTTTTTCTTCAATTAATGCTTGATTTTCTTGAAAAATTGATATCAAATGGTTAATACTTTCCTTCAAAGTTGGAATCGATTCGATTAATTCAGGTATTAGTATATTTCTAAGTATATTTCGTTTGTATTTATTTGTTTTATTTGAATAATCTTCTCTCCAATAAATTCTGTTTTCATTAGCATATTCGATAATTAAATCTTTTGAGAATGAAAGTAAAGGTCTAATAAAACGATTGTTTTCCGCTTTCATACACGACATTCCCATCATTCCAGATTTTCTAGCAATATGCATGAAAAAAGTTTCAATTTGATCATCTAAATGATGACCTAAAGCAATGTAGTTATTCTCCGATTTCGTTCTAAATTTCTCAAAGAAATCATAGCGAACATTTCTAGCAACTTCCTGAAGATTACCTCCGAATTCATCTAATTGATCTTGAAGTTGAATATCGAATAAATGAAATGGAATAGTTAATTTTTGACAGGTTTTTTCAACCAATTCTTTATCTAAAATTGAGTCATCACCTCTTAAATTATAATTTACATGTAGTACTTCCATGTCAAAATGAAGTGAATGAAAAATTGATAATAATGTCATAGAATCAACTCCACCACTGCAAGCTAAAAATATTTTTTTAGATTTTAAATGTATCCAATTTGCGGAGATATGTTGAATAATTTCACTCATTCATTCCGTCTAAGATTCGTTTTACTTTAACGAAACATTCTTCATACTCTTTTTCAGGATCGGATAGAATTGTAATAGCACTTCCAACAGAACAAGTTAATTTTTTGTTCTTTTTATTATAAAGCAATGTTCGGATAACTACATTGAAATCAAAATCACCATTTGGTTTTATGTAACCCATTGTTCCAGAATATAATCCTCGGGTGAATGATTCATGTTCTTCGATTAATTCCATGACTCTTTTTTTGGGAGCACCGGTCATTGAGCCCATAGGAAATGTGGATTTAATGATATCAGTAAAAGAGACAGAAGGTTCAATCTCGCATGAAATTTTAGAAATCATTTGATGCACTGTTTCATATGAATAAATTTCACAGAGTTCATCAACTTTCACACTGTTTTTAGAAGCAATTTTTGATAAATCATTTCTAACCAGATCTACAATCATCACATTTTCTGATCTTTCTTTTGGGTCATTCTTTAAATCATTGATAAACTGATTATCTTCTTCTTCAGTTTGCCCCCTTTTTTTGGTTCCTTTGATCGGTTCAGAACTTAATTTTAGATTGTGTTTTTTTATAAAACGTTCTGGACTTCCTCCAATAACTGTCAATTCATCATGTTGGAAAAATGTCGAAAAAGGTGCTTTTGTAATTGAATTTAATTTGAAATAAGCATCTAATGTAAAATCCAAATCAATATTATCGTCAATAAATTCTTGACAAAAATTGACTTCATAACAATCGCCTAATTGAATATGATTTTTTAAAGAATTTACTTTTTCAATGTATTCTTCCTTTGAAATTATCGGTTTGAAATTAAAATTATATGGATGGAAATTTTGATCAATTTCTTCCTCTAGAAAATTTTGAACGAAATCGAAACTTTCTTGACATTTTTCTCCTTGAACAAAAGAGAAATTTTCATTTTTCATTTCGACAACATATTGTGGTTTCCAAAAATAAATTAGTGGAAATTCAACTGAATCGTAATTGTTTGAAGATAAATTGTGAATTTCATTTTTTAAATCATAACTCAAATAACCGAAAAGATAAGAGTTTATGTTTTTTTGAATAAATTTTTCTAATTCATCCAAAATGGAATTAGGATAATCTAATTTTGAATCAAAACGTATTGACTCTCCTTTGCCAAAAGCTAGGACGCTATGTCCATTATTGGAATTTAAATAAGCAATTTTAAAATTTTCCATTCAAAATATTGAGTAACAAATTTAATAAATTAATGGGATATTAGGTAAATATTTAAAATTCTAATAATGAATATCAGATGTTTGATGATGCTAATTAAGCGACTTGTTCTAGCTTGAATAAGAGAGTAGTATGTCGACTTTTTAATAGATTTTGTTTACATTTGAGTTTAAAATATAAACAATGCTTTATCGTTTTCTTAAGTTTCTAGTTTCTATAGGAATACGTTTTTACTATAAAGAAGTAAAAGTATTAAACGATGATGTATTGTTACCTGTTAAAAATGAACCTTTAATCATAATTGCAAATCATCCAAATACTTTAATGGATGCAATGATGATAGGTTTTACTTGTAAACAACCCATTTTTTTCATTGCTAAAGGAACGTTGTTTAATTCTAAATTCAAGTTATGGTTGTTACAGAAATTCAATATGATTCCTATAAATCGTCAAGGAGAAGGAAAGATAAAGGGAGTTTCTAATCAAGATTCGTTCAATGCATGTTATAAAGTTCTGGAAGAAGGCAAAACGTTGGTTGTTTTTCCTGAAGGTACAAGTTTTTTAGAAAGACATTTAAGAGAATTAAAATCAGGAACAGCTAGAATTGCTTTAGAAACTGAAAGTAGAAATAATTGTCAATTAAATTTAAGAGTTATTCCTGTTGGACTTAATTATCTTCAAGCGGAAAAATTTAGAAGCTCTGTTTTAGTAAATGTTGGTTCTCCGATTTCAGTTAAAAAGTATGTTGAAGATTATCGAAAAGACAATGGAAAGACGGCTAAAAAATTAACAGAACAATTTAGGGTCAATTTAGAAAGAGTTCTTGTAAATTCAGAAAGTAAAGAACACGAATCAATTGTTGATGATTTAGAAGAGATATTGTCTTCCAAGTATCTTCGTCAAAAAGAAAAAGGGGTAGAAGGGGAGATTCAATTTTTGAAGTTAATTCGAGATAAAGTTGAAGAGATTCAATTAACTAGACCTTGGGAAATTGAAGAACTAAAATCGATTGTAAAAGATATAAATAGACAATTATTAAAATTTGAAATAAGACCAGATTTTTTAGATCGAAGATTTCGATTTAGAATGTTTTTTAGACAATTGATTTTTTCAATTTTTCTTATTATTATAGGATTTCCAGTATTTGTTTTAGGCTTATTGATTAATATTTTTCCATATAAATTGACAGATTATATTGTTCCTAAAATGACAAAAGACATAGAATATTTTGCGCCATTATCCGTTTTAATTGGATTGTTTATTTATCCTTTGAATTATTGTGTGATCTATTATTTAACAGCAGATTATTTTGCAAATTCAGTTTTTGAAAAGTTACTTTTATTCTCGGTTTTTCCAGTTTCAGGTTTATTGGCATTTTCATATTCTAGATATTTTTTACATGTAACATTCAAATGGAGTTATATTTATCATATGATTTATCAAAGAAAAGCGATTTTGGATATTCAACAAAAACGTGCAATATTAATGAAATTGATTTTAGATAAGTAAATGAAATGGATCTCAAAAATTGATAAAGGTGTTGTTTACATTTTAGTTTTAATGTTTCTGCTTTTGTATTGTTTTTATGGCGATACATTTCTTAATCCAAATAATCATCTTTTTAGTTCATCAGGCGACGGTTTAAAGAATTATTATACTTATAGTTATTATATTTCTAATAATTCTTCATGGCTAAATTTTGAAGGAATGAATTACCCTTATGGCGAACATTTTTTGTACACTGATTGTACTCCAATTATTGCAGTGAGTGTGAGAGCTATTTCTTTAATATTTCCAGGTGTTATATTTTATCAAATCGGAATATTAAACGGAATTATTATATTATCTATTTTCTTAAGTGCTCTTTTTTTGTATTTTATTTTCAAACGATTAAATATTCAAATCTATTTAGCTGTTCTGTCTTCAGTTGCTTATGCCTTTTTATCACCTCAAATTTTTAGACTAACCGGGCATTTGGCTTTGGGTATGAGTTGTTTTATTCCGATGGCAATTTATTTGTTGTTAAGATTTCAAAAAACGATTAATCATAAACGATATTATTTTTTAATTTCAATATTTATATTGTTTTGGTTACTTATTCATGCATATTTAGGGGTAATAGCTTTTACTCTTTTTTGCTGCTTTTTTACTGTTCAAATTATTTATGAATGGAAAAAAAGAACGTATCAGTATAAAATGAAGTGGGTTTATTTATCTCTTTTTATTCCACTAATTATATTTAATTTGTTTGTATTTTTAACAGATAAACATGAAGGTAGAACTTCTAATCCGTATGGTTTTTTTAATTTTTATTCGAAATTTAATTCGTTATTTGTCCCTACTCACGGATCAATTAATCGGTTTTTATCTAAATTTATTTCCACTTCAAGTGATTGGGAAACATTATCATACATTGGTTTATTTTCAATAATCGTCTTTGCTATTATTGTTATTAAATCGATTATTAAATCAGTTCAAAATAGAAGTTTTTCAATAGATCCAGTCATTTCATCTAATACATTTATTAAGTATCTATTTTACGCTTCAATTGTTATTTTACTTTTCTCGATGTGTATTCCTTTTCGATTTAAACTTCAGTTTTTATTAGATTATGTTAATGTTTTAAAGCAATTCAGAGCAATTGGCAGATTTGCTTGGGTGTTTTATTTCTCAATGGCAATTATCTCTGTTTTCTATCTTAATCATTACATTTCAATTTATAATTATCAAAAGAGATACATTTTAAACAGTTTTTTGATTCTAATTACACCCTCTTTTGTTTTCTATGAAAGTATTGAATATCATGAAGAGACAGCATCAAAGATTTCTGTGACGTCCAATTTATTTCATAAAGAACAATTGAATGATGAAATAAAGATAGCCTTGTCAAATATTCAAGAGAATAAATACCAGTCGATACTGCCTTTACCTTATTATTATATAGGTTCTGAAAATTATGTTAAATACCCAGTTAATTCAGGTGTTTTTAAATTGTCTAAATTAATTTCTTATCATTCTAGTATACCATTGATGGGTAGTTTTTTGAGTAGAACATCTATATGGGAAAGTAAGAATTTAATGCAAATGTTTGCACCTGATTTTTATGATAAAAAAATACAAAAAGATTTAAATTTTTTAAAACCAATACTAATAGTTCGAGATTTAAAGGATACTCTTTCATATAAAGAAAACCATATTGTTTCTATTAGTAATGTCATTTATCAAAATAAACAGATCGCACTTTATTCGCTTAAAGTTCAGGATTTATTTAAAAAATCAAATCAATTAGAATATAATAATTTCTTATCTCAAAATGAAAAGCTGAAATTGAAAAATGGATTCTTCATTTCGGATACAAGTATGTTTTTCAGATTTTACGATTTTGAAAAAACACCTTCAAATCATTTTAAAAATGGAGTAGGAGCTTTTAAAGGTTTATTAAGAGATTATTCAGAAATTTTTTCAATAAATTCGAATGATTTACAATTTGGCAGAAAATATAAAATTAGATTTTGGGTATATAATGGTGGAGTTAATTTCGGTCAAGATCGTTTAAGTTCATCTGTTTTTATAATAAATCATAAAACCCATAAATGGATTTCAACAGTTGTTTCTCCTATGAACAGCACTGTGATTGATGGTGATTGGTCTTTGGTTGAAATTGATTTTGAAAAGAAAAATCAAAATGAACAATATGATTTAATAATTAAAGGAGATGATTTCTCTAAAATGGATGTTATTATTGATGATTTGTTAATTTTTGATTCAGAGTTAAATATTTACAAGGAATATAACAATAAAGAAAAGCCTTACTTGTTTTATAATAATGATCAGTTTATAGTTACGAAAAAAAGCGTTTATTCAAATCGCTAAATTTTTCAATTTTCTTAAAGTATCTTGCCCATAAAATACTTGCGTTATATAATCCAGTATTATTGAAATTAGTAGAAGTCAATTTAATTTCTTTACGCTGTTTTAATAAGATTGAAAAGTGTTTATATAAATCTATGTGTGCAAATAATACACTGTTAAACTGTTTAAATTCTCCTCTAATAATAAAACGTATTGCGGCAACTCCATCTAATACCATTCTGTAAAATAATTTTGGAAGTAGCCATCCTTCATGATTTTTAACAATCATAAATAAGCTGTTTCTAAAATTTAAATATGATTTTTTTGGAGATAAATAGGGAAGTGTTCCTCCACCAACGTGATAAATTTTTGAAGTAGGAATAGCTTTAAATTGATAACCTTGTTTTTTTAACCTCCAGCAGAGATCAATTTCTTCCATATGAGCGAAAAAGGCTTCATCAAATCCATTTGCTTTATGGAATAATTCAGATTTTATCAATAATGCTGCACCTGTAGCCCAAAATATTTCACTTTCGTTATCATATTGACCATGATCTTGTTCAAATTTTTCAAAAATCCGACCTCTACAAAATGGAAAATAATTTCGATCTAAAAATCCACCTGAAGCACCTGCATGTTCAAATAACTGTCTCGATGAATATGAAAGCACTTTAGGTTGACAACCTGCAACCAAAGGATCTTGTATAGCTTTAAATAAAGGTGGAATCCAATTTTCTGTTACTTCAATATCACTATTTAGTAATAGGTAGTATTTGGACTCTATTTTCTTTAATGCATCATTATAACCTTTTGCAAAACCACCATTAGTATCATTAATAACAATTTCAATTGATGGAAAGTTTGATTGCACAAATTCTACTGAATTATCAGTTGAAGCATTGTCAGCTAGAATAATTCTACATTCTCCAGAATATTTTATAACATTTGGTAAAAATTGTTCTAAATAATTTTTACCATTCCAGTTCAGTATGACAATTGCTATATCTTTCAAACTATTTTTTTATGAAATGCAAAGTTAATTGACTTTTGCAGATATTAATATTGTTTGAAATAATAATTACTATCTCCAAAAGAGCTATTTACATTTTGATTTGGTGTATCAATATTTCCATGAGGCGTATTTCGGCTTCTTAAAACCTGTTGCCATCCGGGATTTTTTGTTTCACCAATCATATCAGAATGCAATAGTCTATATGTAGTTGATACTAAATCAGGGTTATAAAAAATGAAACTTTTATTACTAAATTTTCCAATTTTATTGAATTGCCATATTTCATATGGGTATTCATCAGGTGTTGATTCTCTTTGAATAACAGTTGTAGGTGCTCCATATTGTAAAAACACACGACCTCTATCTGTTTCGTAACCTGCTTGATAGTTATTTTTGTATAATTTTTCAACAACTAAAACTTGTTGTTTAAATCGCATCCAAGATTCAAAAGCATTCGTTCCTGATGTAGTAATCCAAAACCCTTGTATTAATTTACGCGCATTATCATCATTTTTAGTTTTGATTACTGATAAAATGTTTTTTATTTCTGCAGGTTTAGCCATTGGGATTAAACTTGCCAAAAAAAACTGAACACTGTCCTTGTGAATTGATTCTTGAAAAGCTGGATTTAAAATAATTTTTTCTGGATCAAACATATTATCAATGTTACTGCTTCTTTCAAATTCATATGTTTGTTTAGCAACTTCGACAAGTGATTTATTTATAACAATGTATTCTAAGATATATTTTCCGCTTGGTAGATTCTGAATATCGATTGATCGGGCAAATGGAACAACATTATCAGGTTTGTGTCTAGTCGTTTTGCTGAAAAATGCAATTTCCTCTCCGGTCAAAGAATTTGTTATTTTTTGTTTTATTCCAAATGCGTCTTCATTTAATTTTTCAGAATTGTAAATTTCAAAATATACTGGCATATACTTTAATTCATCTGGGAAATAGTTTGAAAGTTTTGGGATAATATTATATCCAGATTTAAAGAAAACTGATGATTCATCTCCTTGTGTTGCAGATTCTGCAATTTCAATATCTGAAATTGTTGTTTTCAATGATAAATCTTCAATTTTTATTGATTTTGTAGCTTTTAATGCTTCTTCTAATGAATTTAAATCTTTTAATTCAATTGAAAATGAATATTCTCCTGGTTTTAATGCAAATCTTTTGATATCATAAAAATCTTCAATTATACTATCTTTCATTATTGGAGATTGTAATCGAAAAGCATCGGAAGCAATAATTGAATCGTTTTGCATGAATTTCATTATTACGGCTATTTCTCCTTGTAATCCATTTTCTTTTGATTTATAAGCTATTGTGTAGCCTACGTATTGTAATTGTATTTCAATATAATTTCCAATTTCTGGGGCGTAATATTGTTTTTCATCAAGATATGCTTTTAGTTTTTTAGTTTGCGCTTCCGAATTAAAAGCTATTAAAACCAATATAGCGATTATATATTTTGTAAAATTCATAAAAAAACATTTTATGTAAAGTTAATAAATGAATACTTTTTAAAGATCATTTATTTGAATTATTGATTAAAAGATGCTTTTTAGTGCTTAATCTGATTTTTGACTTGAAAAAAGTTATAAAAAGTGATATTTTTTTAGGTTATAAATGTTTGATATTAAATTAAGTAATCGTAAATCTTAAATTTATTTTAATTTTTTTCAAAAAAACGCTTGTCAATAAATAAAGTATTACTAATTTTGGCCTCGGAGAGATGGCAGAGCGGTTGAATGCACCGGTCTTGAAAACCGGCGTACCGAGAGGTATCGGGGGTTCGAATCCCTCTCTCTCCGCCAAAAAAAAGGCTTTGATTAATTTCAAAGCCTTTTTTTTTATGTCTTGTTTTTTTTGTTAAATTTGCTCAACTTCAAAAATTAACAAAAAAATAACAAATGATCTTTTCAAAGTTTAAATATGACTTTCCTGCAAGTATAGTTGTTTTTCTAGTTGCCTTACCTCTTTGTCTAGGAGTTGCATTGGCAAGCGGTGCACCAATGTTATCAGGTATCATCTCAGGAGTTATTGGTGGTATTGTTGTTGGTTTTTTAAGTCGATCCAATGTAAGCGTTAGTGGACCTGCAGCAGGTTTGACAGCGATCGTATTATCTGCGATTGCGCAATTAGGAAGTTTCGATGTGTTTTTGATGGCGCTTGTTTTAGCAGGTGTTTTTCAAATTTTAGGAGGTTATGCAAAAGCAGGTTTTATTGCGAATTATATTCCATCAAATGTAATTAAAGGTTTGTTAGCTTCAATTGGAATAATATTGATTTTAAAGCAAATCCCACATGCATTTGGTTATGACGATGTTCCGGAAGAAGATTTTGCTTTTTTACAATCAGATGATGAGAATACGTTTTCTGAATTATTCAATATTTTAAATCACTTTTCTTATGGTGCAATAGTTATTTCATTTGTTTCCATAATGATTTTAATTTTTTGGGATAAAATTAAAATAAAACATCTTAATGCAATTCCTTCTTCTTTAATTGTTGTTATAGTTGGTATCTTGTTAAATACTATTTTTCATCACTTTTTACCATTTTTATTTATTCATCAGAAACATTTAGTAGATATTCCTAAAATTGATAACTTTCAATCAATTTTTTCTTTTCCAAGTTTCAAATCAATTGCAAATAAAGATGTATGGATTGTTGGTGGGACTATTGCTGCAATTGCATCACTTGAAACGTTGTTGAACTTGGAAGCAGTAGAGAATATTGATCCTCATAAAAGAAAAGCCTCTCCTAATAGAGAGTTGTTAGCTCAAGGGGTAGGGAATGTAGTTTCTGGATTAATTGGTGGGATTCCTATCACTTCAGTGATTGTAAGAAGTTCCGTAAATATAAATGCTGGAGGACAGACGAAAATGTCTACAATTTATCATGGTGTGTTATTATTATTAAGCATTTTATTAATTAGTCCTTTATTAAATTTAATTCCACTTGCTTCACTAGCAGCTATTCTTATCTTAACAGGTTATAAATTAGCTAAAATTTCATTGTTTATTGAGAAATTTAAAAAAGGATGGAATCAATTTATTCCTTTTGTTGTTACAGTGATAGCTATTTTATTTACTGATTTGTTAGTTGGTATTTTAATCGGTTTAAGTGTAAGTATCATCTTTTTATTGAAAAGTAATTACAAAAATCCGTTTAAAATTAAACGTGAAAAAGTAAATGTGAAAGAAACAATTACAATTGAATTACCAAACCAAGTTTCTTTTTTAAATAAAGCATCTATTAAAAATACACTGTGGAACTTGCCTAAAAATTCAAATGTTATTTTGGATGCAAAATTTAGTGATTATATAGACACGGATATTCTTGAGTTAATTGATGTTTTTAAGAATACAATCGCAATTGAAAAGTCAATCAATTTAAATATTTTAGGGTTAAAAAGAAGTCATCAAATAGAAGATCAAATTCAATTTGTGAATGTTATTGATAAAGATGAACAAGAGAAATTATTACCATCAGAAATCTTAGATATTTTAAAGTCTGGAAACGATCGCTTTGTTAAAGGAGAAATAACTGAGAAATATTTTAGTCAACAAATTAATGCAACTTCAGTTGGGCAAAATCCAATTGCTGTAGTTATTTCATGTATAGATTCTAGAACAAGTCCAGAACTAATTTTTGATTTAGGTATTGGTGATATAATCTCTATTAGAATTGCGGGTAATATCATAAACCAAGAAATTATCGAAAGCATAGAGTTTGCTTGTCAAAAAATCGGAACAAAATTAATTGTCGTATTAGGGCATTCTAATTGTGGCGCAGTTACTTATGCTATTAAATCAAGTCAGGAAGGTAAGTATACATCTTTAACATCAAAAATAGAACGTTCAATAAAAGCTTGTAATTGTAATGAGCAAACATTTCAAAATGATTCAAAAATGTTAGACCGGGTAATTAAGGCCAATACAAATAATTCATTAACAGAAATTTTACTAGGAAGTCTTTTTGTAAAAGATGAAATAAGTTCTAAGAAAATAAGTATTGTGTCTGCATTTTATGACACTTCGAATGGTATTGTGACTTTTGAAGAGTTTTAATTATTCAATTTTTTTATTTCGTAAAATATATCTATTTTCAACCTTTATTATTTACTGAAAATGAAAAATATACTTGCTTTATTTGTTCTGCTGCTGTTTTTTACTTCTTGTGAAGAAAAAAAAGGAGTAGATTGTGGTCCTTGTGGTTTAAATATGAATCGTATTGAAACTCCTGATTCTCCTGTTGAAGCAGTTCAAATGAGTTCTATTAAAGATACTTCAACAACTGGAGATGCTGAATTTCTTGAGAATAAAGAAAAAATTGAAAAAAAATATGGGGAGCAATGGGATTTCTGTCATTGTGTGATAGTAAATGATTCACTTAATAAACAAATTAAAGCAGGTAAAATTGATGATAATCTTATGGAAAGAATGGAGGTTGTTGATCAACATTGTAAAGCTTTTTTAGTGATGGATGATAGTAAAACTCCAGACGAAAGAGAGGCCCATGAGAAAAAAATTAAAAAATGTTTAAAATCTGCAGGCATTAAATATTAATTATCCATAATCATTGAATTCTGATTTTTACTGCTAAGTTGATTATGAAGAAAAAATTAGTTTTTTTAATTATTTTGCAATTTTATGCAAATCTGCTTTTGAGTCAATATGATACACTTCATGTTATTCCTCCAGTTGCAATTTCTTATTTAAATAAAAAAACAGAATTAGTTATTTCGACCAATTCAACTTCTATTGTTACTGTTAATATTTTTAAAAGTAATGGTCAATTTCTATTTGATACATTGGTTGTTAAAGATTTTCCTGTCAGACATATTATTGAGAATACTGTCCCTGGTGTTGAGCAATTAACTAATAATTCTATTTTACAAGGTGAAGGATTGATTATACATTCTGACAAAGAAATTGCTGTGAATTTAAGAAATATAGCAAATGATTTGTTTCTAGGTTCAATGAATGGTAATTATTCATTAACTAGTAAAGGCCAAAAAGGATTAGGTTCAAATTTCAGAATGATAGGTTATCGTTCAACAAATCTTGTTTATGGAATAATGGCCTTGGAGAATGGAACTGTAATCAACGTTGCAAACACTGCAAATCAGCAAATTAATTTGAATGCGGGTGAATCTATTTTGATTAATTCAATTGGTTTAGGAAATATTATAGGAACACCTATAACTTCTAATAAGAATATTTGTGTTTCATCTAGTGCTAATTTCGAAGCTCCTGGTGGATGTGGTGACCCTATAGCTGATCAATTAATTCCTGATGATCTAGCAGGACTTGATTACTTAATTGTAAAAGGTGCTGGAAGTTTAACTTTAGAACAATCAACAATCGTAGCAACACAAGATAGTACTTATTTCTCAATTAATGGAGGTGCTAATGCTTTGTTAATTCATGCTGGAGATTTTATAACGATTTCGAATGGTGTAAACACATTTGATTATAAATATATTCTTGCTGATAAGCCAATTCTAGTTGCACAAGGTTCTGGTATTAGTTGTGAAGCTGGACAAACAATATTACCACCATTAAGTTGTACTGGTTCGAAAATTATTCAAACAAAAGATTTTTTAGGGTTGACTTATGATGCATATGTGATTAGTCACCCTATAAGTATTCCAACTTTAAATGGAGTTCCACTTACAAACCCTATTGTAGTAAATTCTGATTGGAACCTTTATAGATTTGATGAAACGAAAGTATTAAATGGAGCAGATATATTGTTAGAATCGACTTCTTATATGCATTGTGGTATTTTGCAAAGCGGAAATGGTTTTTCAATGTTTGCATATTTTTCTGGTTTTCAAAAGAATAATTCAGTTGATATAAAAGTTGTAACATCTACAGGAACAAATTCATTGATTGAGGGATGTGAAAATGCTCAAATTATTATTTCAAGAGAAGATGCTTCGGCAGACGAAATTATATCTATTTCAACATTAGGTACAGCTGAAAACGGAGTAGATTTTGAAAATATTCCGATAAAGGATACATTGATTCGAAATCAATATTCTGATACAATTTCTATTAATACTATTTTTAATCATTCAATTGAGGGTAATGAAACGTTACATTTAGTTATACAATATATTGATCATTGTACAGGAATACCTTATACTTTAGATACCTCTATTTTTTTGCTTGATTACTTTCCAATGATGACTTCAACGATTGATTCCTTAAATGTATGTGATGAAACGGATACTGAATTTAGTTTATCTTCTTTAATTACAAAAGGAAAACCACCATATTCATACTCATGGTTAAATGGATTAGGTTCTAACGATACAATAGTTCTTTTTACAAGTAACTTAATACCTAATTTGAATGTATATACATTGAATGCTTTTGATAATTGTAACAAATCAATTTCAGTTACTTTCAGTGTGTATGATCAATGTCCAATAACTGTCCCAAATGTTATCACTGCTAATAATGATAATGTAAACGATTACTTTTTGATTAAAAATATAGAAGATTATGATCAAGTTAAAGTACTTTTCTTAAATCGTTGGGGTAATATTGTTTATGAAAACGAATATTACGACAATACCTTTAATGGGGAAAATAATAATTTAAAAGAGTTACCGAGTGGTGTGTATTATTACAAAATTGAAGTTAAAAGTTCGAAATACGAATATTCTAATTCTGTCTTAGGCCAAAATATAATTACTGGATTTTTTACCATTATCGATTAATTTTTGTATTTAATCATTTAACATTATTATTTTCATACGATTAATTAGGTATTTAACTAAAGCTTGATGTATAATATTAATAATACATGTGTAATAAATGATTGAACATCTTTTTTTGTTTATTGCTTTAGCCTTAATAGCTGAAATAATTGGAACAGTTGGAGGATTTGGTTCTTCACTTTTTTTTATTCCAATTGCTAGTTATTTTTTAGATTTTCATTCGGTTTTAGGTATTACTGCGGTTTACCATGTGATGAGTAATTTAACCAAAATAGCTCTCTTTAGACAAGGCGTCGATAAAAAAGTGATTTTTTGGATAGGAATTCCCTCTGTTATTTTTGTAATAATTGGCGCCTATTTAAGTTCTTATTTTCAAGCAAAATGGCTGGAATTGTTTTTAGCTATTTTCTTAATTGTGCTTAGTATCGTTTTATTTGTTTATTCGAATATTAAGTTAAAACCTAACTTTGTCAATTCTTTTTCAGGGGGTGTTTTATCAGGTTTTCTTGCTGGTGTGATTGGAACTGGAGGAGCGATTAGAGGTATAGTACTGGCTTCTTTTGATTTATCACCTTCAGCATTTATCGCAACCTCTTCAATTATTGATTTATCCATTGATTTGAGTAGAAGTGTTGTTTATTTTTTCAACGGTTTTGTTCATCCACATGATCTTTATCTTCTTCCAATATTAGCAGTTGTAAGTATCGTTGGGACTTTTTTAGGAAAGAAAATTGTTTTAAAACTTTCTAATGATCAATTTAAAAAAGGAGTGCTTATACTTGTATTTATTACTGG
>CALPRR020000023.1 GCA_943326025.2 Candidatus Kuenenia stuttgartensis
TGTACATTCAAGAATTACTTGAATTCTATTTCCTTTACTTTTCTTAGCCATCTTATAACTTTTTTATTCTACCATTTCACAACGGACAAACTAGGATTATTTTAAATAACCTTTCTCACGAGCCTCTTTTAGGCAAGCAGAAATCCCTTTTTTGTTAATTGTTCTTAACGCAGAAGTTGATATTTTCAAAGTGATAAATTCTTCATTCTCTGGAATAAAAAATTTCTTTGTGATTAAATTTGGGAAAAACTTTCTCTTAGTTTTGCGGTTTGAGTGAGAAACATTATTCCCAACCATTACCGACTTACCCGTTAATTGACAAACTCTTGACATTTCTTAATTATTATATCCTAATTCTTAAAGCGAATGCAAAGAAAGTTATTTTTTCCCGAATACACAAACATTTTTTATTTTTTTTCAATACTTATTTCTAATAATTTGCATCTCAATAAGTTTAAGGCAGAAAAAACCGTCATTTGCATATTTCTTTCTCTATTATCTCCAAATTGAAAACGATATGAAAATACCTTTCCTTTGATGGCAAAACCAATCCAAATCAACCCTACGGGTTTATCTAATGAACCCCCATCAGGACCAGCAATACCAGATGTTGATAAGCAAACATCTACTCCGAGAATTTTAGAACCATTTAATGCCATTTGCTCCACAACTTCTTTACTTACAGCTCCAAATTCATTCAAAGAATCATTGGTGACTCCTACCATCTTTTCTTTTAATTCATTACTATATGACAATATACTTCCTTTAAAGTATTCAGAAGAACCTGGAGTCAATACAATTTCATGCGCTAACGATCCTGCAGTACAACTTTCTACTGTCCCAATCGAAAATTGTTTTTTCTTCAATATTTCTCCCAAAACAAAACTTAGCGTTTCTTTTTCTTTACCAAAAACATATTGAGGTAATTCATTTCTAAGTAGATTAAAATAATGTGAAATTCTTTCTCTATCTTTTTCACCATTTTTAGAAGTAATTCGGAGTTTCAATAAACCAATAGATGGTAAATAAGCTAATCCTAAACCTTCATCTCGAATGGCATTCTCCCAATCTTTCATTCGTTCAGCTAAAAACGATTCTCCTATCCCTTGAAGCAAAATAGTCTCGTGATAAATCGAATTTACATTGAAATGTTTTTTAAGGGCATCAAAACCAAATTGACTCATGATTCCTTTCATCTCATATGGAACCCCTGGCAAACTAATTAGTACCGAATTATTTTTCTCAAACCACATTCCTGAAGCTGTACCTTGAAAATTCTCTAAGACTTTGCAAGCTTTTGGCAGTGCCGCTTGTTGTGTGTTGACCTCCAACATAATACGCCCTCTATCTGTGAAAAACTTTTCAACTCGAGCCAAAACTGTTGGATTTATTTCCAATTCAGTATTGAAATAATCGCACAACACATGCTTAGTTATATCATCCTTGGTTGGTCCTAATCCTCCAGTAACAATTACAATATCATTATTAGACAATGCTCCATCAATAGCCTTTTTAATTGCAGACTCATTATCCATTATAGTAACAGCTCTTACAACAGAAATACCAAGTAGTGATAATTCCATCCCTAGCCAAGCAACATTTGTATTGATAGTTTGACCTATTAATAATTCATCTCCAATAGAAATTAATTCTGCTTTCATAATTTTTATTTGAATAATTTATCTTTCCAATTTTTCCATTGATATTTCTTTGCAAAAATCAGAAGCAAAAAAGGCTGAAATACTACTAGTGTTAAAATATTCTCTATTCCAAATGAAGGAGGCGTTCTGTCAATAAAAAGTGCATCTGTATGAAATGCCTGCCAATCGTTTGTCAATATCAAAGCAGCAAAAATATTATTCACAGTATGATAACCTAACGATAATTCCAAGCCTTCATCAAATAAAGCTAAAAGGCCCAGAAATATTCCACTTTCAATGTAATATATCAAAAGAAACTTCCCGATTTTTTCAACTTCAGGATTTGCTCCATGCAGAATTCCAAATAGAATTCCTGTGAAAAGGACTACAATCCAACCTTTTTTAAAAATCAAATAAGTACCTTGTAGTAAATATCCCCTAAAAAAGATCTCTTCAAAAAAAGTCTGTATCGGCAAAAGTGATAAAGAAATAAAAAATAATATCAGGAATTTAATCAAATCAAATTGAAAATCTATATTTGAACCTGTCAAAATCATGATCAATAAAAAAAGCACACTTATACCTCCCCACAAACCAAAACTAAAGACAAAACGATTAAAATCAAACTTTGTTCTTGAGGTGATCAATGATAAAAACGAACGTTTATGAAGATACTTAACACCAACAAAAATGCCCAAAACTCCTACTAAAAAAGGAAACAGTAATGTCACAAAAAACATATTCAATCCCACATTACTTATCAATTGATTATCCGAAACCAATAATTCTGATGAACTATTTTGAGTTTGAAAAACAATTAAAAAATGAGGTAATTGACCAATGGTAATTAAACCCGAAATGATTATTAGAATTGTAAAAAGATAATGGCTTAATTTATTTTGACCTAATGTCCCTTGTTCAATAAATTTCATTTTAATTTTTTATTCAATTATACGAAAAAAGGCTTTGTTTTACACAAAGCCTTTTATTATTTTATTGAAACATATCTTTCACCCTTTGGAAAAATCCTTTTTCATTTCCATCAGGATTTGGTTTGAAATTTTCGCTATCTCTAAATTTCTCAAGTATTTCTCGCTCATCCTTCGAAACTTTTTTAGGAGTCCAAACATTAATATGAACAAACAAATCACCATGCCCATGTCTCTGAAGTACAGGTAAACCTTTACCTTTTAAACGTAACATTTTTCCGCTTTGAGTCCCTGGTTCAACCTTAATTTTAGCCTTACCTCCAACTGTAGGAATCTCAATTGATTCTCCTAAAACAGCATCAACAAAATTAATGAAAGCTTCATAATGTAGGTTCTCCCCCTCTCTTCTCAACTCTTCATGAGGTAGTTCTTCAATCACCACAATTAAATCACCTGGTATACCGTTGAAAGGACCAGCATTCCCTTTTCCAGAAACACTTAATTGCATTCCTTCTTCAACTCCTGCAGGAATTTGTACTTCAATCACATCTTCTTGACGTTTCAAACCTTGTGCATCCGCATCAGAAGGTCTTTGATCTATCATTTTTCCAGCACCTTGACATGTATGACAAGTTGACTGAGTTTGCATTGCACCTAAAAATGTTTGAGCAACTCTTGTTATTCTTCCAGTACCATTACAAGTTGAGCAATTTTTATAAGTTACTCCATCTGCATTTACTAACTTATTAACCTTGATTTTCTTAGTAACACCTTCTGCAATTTCTTCAAGAGTTAACTTCATTTTCACTCTTAAATTTGTTCCTCGTGCTGTTCTCGATCCACCGCCTCGGCTTCCACCAAAACTTCCGCCACCAAATGCTCCACCAAATACATCTCCAAACTGAGAGAAGATATCGTCCATGTTCATTCCTCCACCGAAACCACCAGCACCTCCAACTCCAGCATGACCAAAACGGTCATAACTTGAGCGTTTTTCTGAATTACTTAATATTTCATATGCCTCTGCAGCCTCCTTAAACTTATCTTCTGCTACTTTATCTCCTGGATTTTTATCCGGGTGATATTTGATAGCCATTTTACGATAAGCTTTTTTTATTTCAGCTTCATTAGCACTTTTTGAAACCCCTAAAATTTCGTAAAAATCTCTTTTATTACTCATTATATTCCTTTTGAAACGTCTATTGTCCTACAACAACTTTAGCAAATCGAATTACTTTTTCATTCAATAAATAACCTTTTTCAACATCATCTATCACTTTTCCAATTTCTTTTTTAGAAGGCGCTGGCACATTTGCTATTGCTTCATGAAACTCAGAATCAAAAGCCTGTCCTTTTGAAACCATTGGTTTCAATCCTTTCGTTTCTAAAATGTTTTTGAATTTATTGTAAATTAAACCAAACCCTTCTTTAACACCATTTAAGTCTTCAGACTTTTCATTGTTCAATATCGCTCTTTCGAAATCATCCATAATTGGAAGCATGTCTTTCAAAACTGAAGATCCTGCATTAACGATTAAATCAGATTTCTCTTTATTTGTTCTTCTTCTGTAATTATCAAACTCCGCATATAATCTCATGAACTTATCATTCATCTCGTTATACTTATCCTCCCAAGTCAATTCGACTTTTTCTTCAACAATTGTTTCTGAATTTGAATCCTCATTTAAATCTTGAATCTCTTCGTTCATTTGCACTTCTTGCTCTTTATTTAATTCTTTTTCCTCAGACATAATTTTTCATTTGATATAACCTCTTTAGCAAAGATGCTGCCATCTTAATAATTCAGACAAGTTGACAGAATTAAACTGTTTGAAAGGATAATTTGTCAGCAAAAAAAAAGGAAAACTTACGTTTTCCTTTTTAAATTATCAGTGTTTTTTTTATTTTTTTATAGATGGACTTAATATTTTATTTCCATTCTTTTTCAATAATTGTCTCGCTTTATAAATTGGAATTCTTTCCCCATTATAATAAGCTGTTGGAAAAGCATCACTAAATCCTAATGCTCTTACTTGATTTAAAAGCTTAAACATTTCCTTCTCTGTACCTAAAACCCCAGTACAATATCTTGTCTTACCATCTGGAGCTTTAATTTGATAAACATCTTTTAATTTTTTGTGGCTTTCCACTTTAACAACACGATTATAAGCACCTACTTGAATAGTAAAGAATAAACCTTCCATTCCATTAAGAGACTTAATTTCTGTTGAATTATCTCCTAACCTGTTCTCATCAGAAGGCTTCGGATTATTTACAGTCGAAGAATCTTTTATAGTTTCGGTTACATCTTCTGAAATTTTTCTACCTTTTGTATCAACTTTAGAACCTTCAGGTGTATTAAGTTCTTCATCATAAAAGTTTAAAACACCATCCTTGTCATCATCTTTTACCCCTTCTTCAATCTTTTTAACTTGATCTTCTGTTGGAGTTAAATCTATAACTGTATCTTTTATTTCTTCATGGAAAACCCAATCGCAATGACGTTGTGCAGGACCGATTTTATAAGAAATTCCAACTGTTAAATTCGCTAAACTTCCTCTTCTAGCATTTGCTGGATTATGAGCATTATAATCAAATGTGTAATGTTGTTTAAAATTTTGAATCATTGAAATATCAATGTTTAAAGCAATTTTTTCATTCACTTTATACTGAGGTGTTAATCCGAAAATTAAATGAACCATTTCATCAGTCTCTTTTACTAACTGGCGATTTTTAGCTAACATTGAAGAAAAACCAAATCCACCATGAGCCAATAAACCAAACTTTTGTGTAAAAGTATTGAACTGTAAAATAGTTGCTAAATTTACTACACCTTGAAATGATGTTCGAACATAATGTGTATTAAACTTTAAACTTTTACCTGATTCAGATAAGTAATCGTATCCAAAATCAACTTTAAAACCAAATTTATTATTAAACATTTTTCGTGCACCAATATTCAAATTAAAAGGATTAAAATATGAATTTGAATATCCAGATGTAAAAGGTAAAATTGAATTATTGAATCCAACCCCTCCATCAATCGACAATTTATTTATTGCATTATCTTGCCCAAATAATATTGAAGTTGAAATTAAAAAAGAAAATAATAAAAATTTGTACATAACTTTTTTTTTAAAAAAATTGTGAAAATTGCTTTTTAAAATGTGTGCAATTTGCTTTCCGTCGCAAAATTAACAAAAAAAAACAGTTAAATATTGGATAACAGGAATATTTTAAAGAAATAATAAAGGTTTTTACTTAGATTGTAAAATTTAAAAAAATAGATAAAGGATTATTTTTTTGGCTCTACAAATACCTTAAAACGAAGTTTTACAATTTTCTTTTTTGTATTAACCATTAAATAAACAGTTCGATCTTGCTGAAGGTACTTACCTTTCGTATCGAAAATAATTTTTACAGTACCTTTTTGTCCTGGCAATAAGGGCTCCTTGGAGTAAATTACTTGGGTACACTTACATCCAACAGAATAATCTGAAATAATCAAAGGTGATTTTCCTTTATTTTCAAACTCAAAAGTATGCTCTATAATTGCTCCTTCTTGAGTAGTTGGAAACTTTCTAAGTGGTTCTTTAATACTAAAAACCGCCTCTTGACTATAGCAAAAGACGGTATTTAAGATTAAAAATATGAAAAGTGAAAATTTCATATTTAATATGTTTTAGTTTGAAGCTGGACCAGCATTGTTTACAGGTGTTCCATCTTCAGGTGCAGGAAGTACATTTCCTTTGATACGAATAATTTTACTAGGCTCATTTACCGCATTTGAAGTAATTGTCACCATTTTATTGATTGCACCTGGACGTTTTGTATCATATTTTACAGTAATTACTCCTTTTGCTCCTGGAGCAATTGGCTCTTTTGGCCAAACTGGCACTGTACATCCACAAGATCCTTTTGCATTTGAGATAATTAATGGTTCATTACCTGTATTTTTAAATTCAAACGTACATGTTCCATCAGCTCCATATTTTACAGTTCCGTAATCATGTGTTTCTTTTGCGAAATCAATTTTTGCTCCATTATCGATTTGAGCAACAGCATTGTTAGTTAAGGCAGTAAATCCTAAAACCACTAATAAAGAAAAGAATAATTTTTTCATATTGAATTTGTTTTTATTTGTTTTATAATTTGGTATTTCAAAAATAGTAAGAGTTTTTAAAATACTTTGTTTCTTTAACACATATTTAACAGCTTATTTTGCAGTTAAATTTTTTGCTTGATAATCAATAAACTCTTCAAAAGTCATGCCTAAATTTTGAAGTCGTAATTCAATACCTTTTCGTTTCTCTTTATCCATCGAAGGATTTTCGGTTAAAAGCATTGAAAAATAATATTTCACTTTATTAGTATCTCTTGGAATCACAAACATGTCGTAATTAGCTGCTTGACTTTCTAAAATCAATGCTCTATTTTCATATTTTGGAAATTTTTGAATCAATGTATCAGAATAAGCCATCGACCATTGAATTTTTCCTTCACCAGAATAGAACATTTGAATTTTATCTAAACATTTTGCCGTAGATTTATCTTTAGGGAATAATTTATAAAAGTTCAATAAAGAACCTATCAAACTATCTTTCAAATAAGTGGGAGCATTTTTTTGTTGGTTTTGAAAACTCACTATTGAATCTTCATATGCGATTATTCTAGCTTTATAATCTTCTATCGTTAACTCTGACTTTTCTTTTGAAGATTCGCTACATGAAGCTAAAAATGAACAAATAGAAATTACTATAAATATATTTTTCATTTACCTTCCTTTTTTAGCTGCAGGAAATTTCATTCTATAATCAACAGAAACTTCACCTTTAGAAATATTCTGTAATTTTTTAGAAATTAATTTTTTCTTGATTGCAGACAAATGATCTGTAAACAATACTCCTTCTATATGATCATATTCGTGCTGAATAATTCGAGCAGCATATCCGTCAAAAATTTCATCTTTGAAATTCCAATTTTCGTCATAATAAGTAATTCGAACTTTTTCTTTTCGATATACTTCTTCTCTTACTTTTGGAATAGATAAACATCCTTCTTTAAAACACCATTCCTCACCAAACTCTTCTTCGATTATTGGATTGATGAAAACTTGCTTAAAATCTTCAATCCCAACCGCTCTTGGATCTTCTTCTTCATCTTCCTCTTCAGCAAACGGACTACCATCAACAACAAACAAACGAATAGATTTACCGATTTGAGGTGCTGCCAATCCAACCCCTGCTGCTTCGTACATCGTTTCAAACATATCCGCTATTAATTTCTGTAAATCTGGATAGTCTTTTGTAATTTCCTCAGCTTCCTTTTTTAAAACTGGATCTCCGTATGCTACAACTGGTAATATCATTTTCTTCTTATTCTAAAATCGATTTTATTCGACAAAGTTAACATTTAATATTTTTTATTTGATTCCATAAACGATTGTAAAATAATCGTTGCACTAATTTCATCGATCAAACCTTTATTCTGACGTTGCTTTTTAGAAAGTCCACTATCAATCATTGTTTGAAAAGCCATCTTTGATGTAAAACGCTCATCTAGTAAATGAATTTGAATAGTTGAAAATTGCTTTTCCAAAGCTTCTTTCAACAAAAGTACATTCTCAGTAATATGTGTTGGTTCATTGTTCAATCTCTTTGGTAAACCAACTACAATAGCTTCTATTATATCCTTAACGACCAATTCTTTCAAAAAAGTCATTAAATCTTTTGAATCAACTGTTTTTAAACCGCTTGCAATTATTTGATTCTCATCTGTAATTGCAATTCCAGTTCTTTTTAATCCAAAATCTATTGCTACTATTTTCCCCATTAGTGACAAAGATAAAAGATGATTTCCAATTTATAACTATCTTTATCCTAGTAAAAATTCAAACATGAGATCAATTATTGAAGCAGCATGGGAAAACCGTGCATTATTACAAGAAAAAGAAACGATTGAAGCAATCAATAAAGTGATTGAAGACCTTGATAAAGGAATATTAAGAGTTGCTGAACCTACAAATGATGGGGAATGGCAAGTAAACGAATGGGTAAAGAAAGCTGTTGTGATGTATTTCCCAATTCGAAAAATGGAGACGATTGAAGTTGGTCCTTTCGAGTTTCATGATAAAATGGCACTTAAAACAAACTACGAAGAATTAGGTGTTCGTGTTGTCCCTCCTGCTGTTGCTCGTTATGGTGCCTATATTTCTAAAGGTGTTATTTTAATGCCTTCCTATGTGAATATTGGTGCTTATGTTGATGAAGGAACAATGGTTGACACTTGGGCTACAGTTGGATCTTGTGCGCAAATCGGCAAGAATGTTCACTTAAGTGGTGGCGTTGGAATTGGTGGAGTATTAGAACCTCTTCAAGCATCTCCTGTAGTGATCGAAGATGGTGCTTTTATAGGTTCAAGATGTATTGTAGTTGAAGGTGTTAGAGTTGGTAAAGAAGCTGTTTTAGGAGCAAATGTTGTGTTAACAAAATCAACAAAAATTATTGACGTAACAAACGAAAAACCAATTGAACACATTGGATACGTTCCTGAAAGAAGTGTTGTTATTCCTGGTTCTTACACGAAAAAATTCCCAGCTGGTGAATATCAAGTTCCATGTGCAATTATCATCGGACAAAGAAAAGCTTCTACAGATTTAAAAACATCTCTTAATGACGCATTGAGAGAACATAATGTTGCTGTTTAAAAAAGAAAAGTTATGTATTTTCCAGAATCAGAATTAGTCTTATCGGGCGAAGGTAAAGTTTACCATTTAGGTTTACTTCCTGAAAATATTGCTCAAAAAATAATTTTGGTCGGAGATCCAGATCGCGTTGAAATTGTTGCTTCTTTTTTTGATGAAATTCTATTTGAAACGAATCACAGAGAATTTTATACTAAAACAGGTATTTTCAACGGAACAAAAATATCAGTCATTTCGACAGGTATTGGTACTGATAATATTGATATTGTAATCAATGAATTGGATGCATTAGTAAATATTGATTTAAAAAACAGAACTGAGAAAGAAAATAAAACAACTTTAGAAATTGTAAGAATTGGAACATGTGGAATCTTAAATCCATCAGTTCCAATTCTTTCTTATATTCTTTCAAATTTTTCTTTTGGGTTGGACAATATTGCACATTTCTATGCTGTTGATTTTTCATCTCATGAAATAAATCTAAATCAATCTATTAACGAACACATTCAGCTTCCTAAAACAATTCATACGTATGTGGCTGAATCTTCTGAGCGATTAAATTCCAAATTAATTTCAGACAAAACAGTTCAAGGAATTACAGTTACAAGTAGTGGTTTTTATGGTCCTCAAGGTCGTCAATTAAGAATTGGATTAGCTACTGATGACATGAATGAAAAATTATCTTCTTACAATAAAGATAATTTAACGATCAATAATTTCGAAATGGAAAGTTCAGCTTTACATGTTCTAGGAAAAGCTTTAGGTCATGATTGCTCAACCATTTGTTTAGGTATTGGGAACAGACAAACAAAAGAATTTGCCACATCGTATCAAACAGAAATGAATGAATTGATTCAATATGTATTGGGTAGAATTTAACTTTTTTGTTATATCACACATTTTATATGATTAATAGAATCCTTTAAAGTTAGTGTAAAGTCAAAATAGAATACTCAATCTAGAAAAAAATCACAGTTATCATCCTCCTTAATCCTTACAGACATTAATCGGTACAAGCTCTTCAAAGGAGGAAATGAAAATTATTAATTCAAATTCAAAAATCTTTACATTAAGCGAAGTCGAAATGAAAAAGTTCAAAATCTCTCTATCGCTTTCAGCATTCTAATAACTCTTTCCTTATCGATTTGAAGTGTTTCCTCCGAAAAAAGTGAATCTTCATCAATAAACTTTTTGATCGTTCCTGAAAAATGAATTGCATTTGGTTTAATTTCTTGAGCAATTTTCAAAATGTTTGATGAACTCACACCTCCTCCTGCCATGATTTCAATTCGACCGTCAGCATATTGAACCAACTTTTTTAACGATTCAAATCCTTTATCAACCGAGCGAGACAAGCCTGAAGTTAAAATACGATTAACTCCTAATTCTACTAATAAATCCATAGATTTTTTCCAATCTACACATTCATCAAAAGCTCTATGAAATGTCAACTGCATTCCCTGACATTTAGAAACAATTTCTTTCATTGCTTCACGATCAATCTCATTATTATTTGTCAAAGCTCCAAATACAACACCATGAACTCCAATCGATTTACAAGCAAGTATATCACGAATAACAACTTCTAATTCTTCTTCATTATAAATGAAACCTCCAACTCGCGGACGAATTAATACATGTGTTTCAATACCATAAGCAATTGCATATTCAATCATTCCAAATGAAGGAGTAATTCCTCCTTGCTCTAAATTTTGACATAATTCAATTCTATCAAAATTCAATTCTTTTGCCACTCGAATAGCTTCTAATGACGCTGCGCATAATTCTGTTTTCATTATTTTATCACTTCAACTTCATCAATAAACGTCCAAGGATGAAACCCTTCTCCAGGTTGACCTTCAGGAATTTTATGATCTGCAATTATTCTAAGTTTAATATATCGTGCCTTTTTATTTACTTTTTGAGTAAAATATTCAGTCGCATCTGATTTTGGAAATGAAAACCAATTTACATTATCTTTTGAAACACTAACCTCAACATTTTGAGGTAAATAAATCCAGGATGATTTTGCCATTAAAAATCCAATATTCATTTTTTTAATTTTTGAAGATTTCAAAAGATCAAGTTCGAATTCAATCGTATCCACATCAAATCCTAACCACTCATCTCCTTTCCAAGGTCTTGAACCTCTAATGCCATCAATCAAAGCTAAATTTTCTCGATTATTAAATTTCGGATTAGGTTTCGTTATTAAGTTAACGGGTAAACCAATTGTTGAATTTGAGTTAATTTCAAATCTCAATGCTTTTTTCAACGTTTCGGCTTTTACAGTAATTGTTGAGATTTTAGTGAAATTTGATTTTCTTGTTCGATCAAAATACAATGTGTCGTTTTGTGTAATTTGTTTATGTAATGTAATTGTATGATTATTAAAACTAGGTTTTTCAACCTTTTCTAACTCAAATTTTTCATCAGTAACTATTGAATGAACTACTATTCCAATCCCACTTTTTGTTCTCAAATAATCAATTTTAGGATACATTATCGCCTTAGAATAATTCACTTTTAATAGATCTAAAAGGTTAAATTGATGTGAAGCTAGTTCTTTTTCAAAATCAACATATGTTGGTTTTTTAGTTGTCCAAAGCGCTTGAGACATAGCTAACATTCTGGGGAAAGCCATATATTCCAATTGTTTCATATTCGGAATATATTCTGTCCAAACATTTGCTTGTCCACCTAGAATGTAAACTCTATCCTGAACACTTAATTCTTTTGGAATTGGATCGAAAGAATATACTTTTTCTAAAGTCAGGAAGCCACCTATCGCTAAAGGCTCGGTTGAACTTGACGCTTGATAATGATCAAAATAACAATGTGATGAAGGCGACATAACTACAGCATGTCTTTGTTTTGCTGCTTCTAACCCACCACTTTCTCCTTGCCAAGACATAACCGTTGCATTTGGAGAAAGTCCACCTTCTAGAATTTCATCCCAACCTATTAATTTACGACCTTTTGAAGTTAAATAGGCATCTATTTGTTTTATAAAATATGACTGTAAAGCATGTTCATCTTTTAACCCATTTTCTTTCATCACTTTTTGACAATTTTCACATTCTTTCCATCGTGTTTTTGGAGCTTCATCACCACCGATGTGAATGTATTCAGAAGGAAAAAGCGATAATACCTCATCTAAAATTTTCTTATTGAAATCAATCGTTTCCTTTTTTGAACAATAGATATCATCAAAAACGCCCCACAACCCTTCTACTCCATGCTTCAAACCTGTACATGAATATTCTGGATAAGCAGCAAGAGCAGCTCTAGCATGTCCTGGCATTTCAATTTCAGGAATTACAGCAATGTATCTATCTGTAGCATATTTTACAATATCTTTAATTTGAGCTTGAGTATAAAAACCTCCATACTTTGCTTTTGAATATTGATTTGGTTTTGAATTCGCATGACCAATAACTGTACTATCTCTCCACGCTCCAATTTCAGTTAATTTTGGGAATTGTTTGATTTCAATTCTCCAACCTTGATCATCCGTTAAATGCCAATGAAATTTATTAAATTTGTAAAACGCCATCAAATCGATGTATCTTTTCACCTCATCTACAGAAAAAAAATGTCTACTTACATCTAAATGCATACCTCGCCATTCAAATTTTGGAGCGTCATCTACAAAACATTTTGGAATTGTAAATCCATCTTGATTTTGTTGAATTAATTGTAAAAATGAATTGACCGCATAAAAACAACTTTGTTCAGAACTATAAATAATTGTGATTTCGTCAGCTACATTGATAGTATATGAATCTTTTGGAACATTTCGAATTGTTTTGAAATTCAATTGACCTTTACTCGTTGTATATCTTAGAACAATACCATATAATTTTCTGAATTCAATCGTTAAGTAATTTTGAATCTCTAAAGGCAAGTTCGTTGTATTAATTAACAACTCATTTTCTAAATTATAATCTTCACCCGAGGTAATATAAACGATTGGATTAGGAACAATAGGTGATTGTTTGACTGAAGCATTTTGTGAAAATAGAAAATTGAAACTCCCTATTAGAAATAGAAAAATAACAAATCTGTTTCTGTAATTCTTACTCATTTTTTCAAACGATTAATTAGCATCAAATTGCATTAGTAACTATAATAACATTAAATATTTCGAGTTAATATAATTGTTGAAATTAAGAAAAAAAATAATATAAACTTATTATTTTAAAACGTTTACATGACCGACTTCAACATGACGCTGCTGGCTGTTTTTTTCTTTGTATAAAATCTTCCATACATAAGTGTCATCTTGAACTAAATCACCTTCATTTCCATATCTACCGTTCCAACCTTTTGAAGCATCATGTGACTCAAAAATCAGTGCTCCCCATCGATTAAAAATCAATAATGTAAACTCATATATGTCAATCCCCGAAGAAAAAACAGGTAAAAAAGTTTGATTAACCTCATCTCCATCAGGTGTAAAAGTATTAGGTATATAATACAATAATTGCTCTACTACATTTACTTTTAAATTTGCCGTATCGGTACACCCTGATGGTGAAAAAGCTATCAAAGTGATTAAATAATCAACATATTCATTATTAGGATAAGTATGACTTGGAGAAGTTTCAATTGAATTCGCACCATCTCCAAATGTCCAAGTATAGTTAGAAGCACCTGAACTAAAATTCGTAAAGTCACAGGTTGTATTAGAATTTGGCATTGTAAATTGTGAAGAAGTAAATTCTGCAATAGGGAGAGCCTCAACACAAATTAAATTATTTTCTGTTTTTGAAGTTATACAATTATTGGAGGTAGTTACAGTTAAATTAACATCGAAACAATTATTTCCAAAATCAGAAGAAAAAGTATGAGTTACAGGTCCACATCCATTATAAGTTGTTCCATCTCCAAATTCCCAACTACAACCTGATATATTTTGAGTGTGATTTGTAAAAGTTACAGTTATAGGTGAACACCCAAATGTTATATTAGGACTAAAAGTTATGTTTGGAATTAATTCTAATTGAACCGAAACTTGATCAGTTGCTACACAACCTTCAGATGAAGTTCCGGTTACAGTATATGTTGCACTTTGAACAGGAATAAAAGGAGCACCATTAACAACATTTCCATTCCAACTGTAAGTAGATGCACCACTAGCTGTTAAAGTAACTGAAGAACCTGGGCAGATTAAAGTATCAAGACCAGCATTTACATTAGGCAATGGATTTACAATGATATCGACCTCATCTGAACCTACACATCCATTGATATCAGCCCCTACTAAAGTATATGTAACAGTTCCAACAGAAGGTGAAAAAGTAAAACCATTAATTACATTATTGTCCCAACTATATGTCTGAGCACCTGTACCAGATAATAATACAAAATCACCTACGCATATTTCTAAATCTGAACCTGCGTTGACAATTGGATTAGGAAAAACAGTTATAATAACCTGATCAGTATTCACACAATTATTAACACTTATTCCAGTTACAGTAAATGAATTTACACCAGCATTGGGTGTAAAAGAAATCCCATTCTGAACTCCATTATTCCAACTATAAGAAGCAGCACCTGCTCCTGCTAATGTTACATTTTCTCCAGAACAAAAACTTTGATCAGGTCCAGCTTGAACTACAGGTAAAGGATAAACAGTGACTGAAGCTTGATCTGTATTTTGACATCCATTTATATCTGTTCCTATTACTGCATATGAAGTGGTGCCTATTGGTGCTATAAATGGAACACCATTTAACACTCCTTGATCCCAAGAATATGTTAATGCCCCATTTGCATTCAATGTTACTTGAACTCCTTGACAAACAGGGGTAGCAATTCCCCCATCTACAATAGGTAATGGATTAACCGAAACGGTTACTTGGCCTGAAGTACTACATCCGTTATTATCTGTTCCAATAACAGTGTAAGTATTTGTTACCAATGGAGAAAATGCAGTACCATTTTGAACTCCAAAATCCCAAATATAATTAATTGCACCAGTTGCTGTTAAGGTAACTGAATCTCCAAAACACATAGCAACATTTGAACCGGCATTCAAATTAGGTAATGGATTGATCGTAATATCAACTTGATCTGTATTTTGACAGCCATTCAAATCTGTTCCAATAACAGTATATGTCAATCGCCCAACAGCTTGATTAAAAGGAATACCATTAATAACTCCACGATCCCATGCATATGTAAAAGCACCATTAGCAGACAATGTTACTAAGTTTGGAGTACAAACAACAATATCATTTCCGCCATTAATAATTGGTAAAGCGTGAACAACAAGAGTCACATTTGCAGTACTATCACAACCTGTGATTGCAGGTAAAGTTTGAGAATATACACCCGCGATAGATTGGTGAACCCCATGAATTAATGCCGTTTGACCTTGACAAATTTCAACAGAATAATTATTTACTATAATTGGGTTTTCAATCAAAATTAAACCTGCAGTTGAAGCACTACAGCCAAAAGTATTTGTAACTGTTACAGAAATTGGATTATCCGCGATAGTTGCATTAATTGAAGAATTTGTCGATCCATTACTCCAAGAATAAGATGTATATGCTTGCGTTGCAGAAATCAACGAAGTAAAACCAAAACAATATTCTGAAGCACCTGTTAGAATAGGAGAAGGATTTGGATTAACCGTCACAATCGTTTGATCTGTATTATGACAGCCATTTGCATCTGTTCCAGTTAAAGTATAAGTGACCATTCCCAGTGAAGGTGTAAATTGAATTCCATTTGAAGCTCCATTATTCCATGAGTATGTTATAGCTCCATTTCCTGATAATGTTATTTGAGTTCCTAAACAAACTGTTTGATCAGTTCCTGCGTTTACGTTTGGCAACTGATTTACATTAACAGTTAATTGATCTGTATTTTGACAGCCATTTAAATCAACTCCAGTAACAGTATATGTTGAAGTTAAGGATGGTGAAAATGAAATATTGTTTACAACACCATTATCCCATGTTAGATTTGGTGCTCCAGATGCTGACAATGTAACGATTGAGCCAAAACAAACCGTCTGATCTGTTCCAGCGTTAATAATAGGTAAAGGATTTACTAAAATTGAAACAATATCGGTTGCAAAACATCCATTAATGTCAGTTCCAGTTACTGTGTAATTATTAAAACCTAAACTTGGTGTAAACGAAACTCCATTAGAAATCCCATTATTCCATAGATAAGAAATAGCTCCAGTTGCTGTTAATACCGTTGAACTACCAATACATATCGCTTGATTAGGTCCTGCATTCACTATAGGTAAAGAATTCACAAAAACAATCATTGTGTCAGTTCCGAAACATGCATTTGTATCTAACCCTGAAACAACATAAGTTGTAGTAAAAGAAGGAGTAACATTCAAGGGATTACCAATACCTAAACCATTATTCCAATTGTATACATTTCCATTATATGCATTTAATACAGCTAAATTTCCTGAACAAATTGTTGTATCTGGACCTGCAGCTAAAACGGATTGTGTAAACATAGTAACATGAACTGAATCAATATTCACACACCCTTGCGCAGATGTACCAATAACAGTATACGTTGTATCTACTGTTGGAATAAACGGAACACCATCCGTTATACTTCCATTCCAAACATAAGTTGAAGCACCTGTCGCACTTAAGGTCAATGTATTGTTTGTACAAACTCCTTTATCTGGACCAGCATTTACATTTGGTAATGGAGAAATAGTTATTAGTATAGAATCTTTTCCTGAACAACCAGTTGCAGGATCAACTCCTGTCAACACATAATAAATACTACCAACTCCAGGAGTAAAAGATATTCTATCTATAACTCCATTATTCCAAGAAAAAGTTAATCCAGAAACATTTGAAGCGTTAACAGTAGTCGAATTACCAATACAAAATGCTTGATCAATTCCCGCATCAACAATTGGAGCTGCTGTAACATTAATAACTACGTTATCTGATGCACTACAACCAAATTGATTCATCCCTGTTACTGAATATATAGTAGTACCAATAACAGGAATAAAAGCAGTACTATCTATCAACCCATTATCCCAAACATAAGTATCTGCTCCAGAACCATAAAGAATAATTGATGTACCTTCACAAACTGTTTGATCAATTCCAGCAGATACAACTGGTAAAGGTGTAATTGTTATATTGAAAGTATCTTTACCAAAACAGGTTGCAGCAGGAGTTGTATAAATAATCTCATAATTTCCAGGAGTTGAGTTAGCAATATCAATTTCTCCTGTTAAAACATCTATTGAAATCCCACCAGTTGAAGTAAATGCACCACCTGAAATACCCGTAATTATTGGAAATTGATTTGAAGCTGTTAAACAATAGCCAGGTTGAGAATAAGTAAAACTAGCATCCTGTGGCCCTAAAAAAAATCCTGAAACTATTTGAGGGCAACCATTACCATCTGTTACTGTAAATGACCAGTTTTGTCCATCCTGCAATCCTTCTACAACTATCGAACCACCTAAATTTGTTGAAGTATTTACAAAATTAGCTGTTAAAGGCAATAAATTAGAAGCTGTATAATTCCCACCATAAAATTGAGGGTAACCTCCATTTAAAGTAATTGATGCAGTTCCTAAATAACAATCTTGAGTGATATTCGTTGAAATTGGGTTTAGATATTGAACCGTCATTGTCTGAGCCAACTCTAAATCATAACAAGTTGAATTAATCACTTCATTACTTACAGACAAGAATGTCATAGGAACTATATAAAATGTATTATCAGTAAGTGCTCCTAAACTTGATAAAAACGCATCTGTACTTCCTCCATTATTAATTAATGTTATGTCTTTAGTGGTTAATGAAGTTACATAACAAGGATCAGTAGTAGGGTCAACACCTACTCCAGAAATTGTAGGAGGACATCTATAAACATAATAACCTAATCCTGGATCGACATTTGGTGCGATTAGAGGAATACTAAAATTATTATTAGACGTAGATTGAAAACTATCTGTGTTACATAATATATAAGTATGAGTTGAAGAACCAGTCATACTCGGTGTAACTGTTCCAGCTTGATCTCCAGGGTATGCAGATGGTAATAAAAATGAAATTATTTGTTTACAAGCTGTATCATTAGAAAAATATGCTTGAACATTACATGCCAAACCATCAGCATTTGTTCCAGATAAAGAATAATTAACTGGAGAAACAAATGGATATGAATCAACAATAATCTGATTTCCTTGACAATCTCTTACAATTAAATCTCCCGAACGAGGAGCTTCTGTAAACTCAATTATCCCTGTAGTCGTGTATTGATCAGAACATTGAGCTATTGTTGAAACGGCAGTGAAATTTGTTATTGAACACTGCGGACAACCTCCTTGTCCAGGTGCTAAAACAGTAAAACAAACTTGTTCTGTATAAGGACAATCAAATTCATCAGTTGCTTCAAAATCATAACATGCATTGCCTGGAGTCGTCGGTGCAACAACTATCTCATCACCAGCAGTGCTAACAATTGTTGGGTCTGAAGCCCAACCTGAAGTGGTAATATTTGGAATAAATTGGGATCCCCCAGGATAAATAACAGGATCAAAACTCATTGCCCATTGAAAAGTATTCCCATCATTTGTAGCTGTATTATCATTAACTTGAATTGTCCAATTTCCATTTAAAGGGCAACCAACTAAACTTGAAAAATTACCAGAAGGCAAGTATGCTCCAGTTACAATTGAGTTACTTAATGGAGTACCTGATAGAACAGTTGGCCCTCCTACTAATGTTGTTGTGCCAGTCATCGAAAAACAATATTCAAATCCCGAACCTAAACCTGGTGCATTTGCAATTGGATTACCTAAATAAATTCCATTTCCACCACTTGCAAATGATTTTAAAATTACACTTTGACCATTTGGGCAAATTAATTTAATCTCTAAATTTCCTAAATTTGAATGTTCTAAATCAATACATACACTTTCTAAATTATTAGCATTTGTAACGGTTTGTCCAAAATTAAAAGCTGAAATTGTATTTCCTATATTTAAAATTCCATTCGCATCAGGAATTGCATTCTGTCCAACAACAGGAGGAATAATTAAATCAATTTCTACTGGTTCAACCATTCCAGTTAAAACATTAGTATCTCCTAAACAAATTGTTGAACTAGCTACAGATGTTCCTGTAAAATCTGGTTGAGAAGGCACTTGAACACTTATATTTATATCATTTGTAGAAACACATCCGTTTACATCAGTTACTACTAAATCAATATTGTATATTCCTGGTGTTGTAAAATTATTTGAAACAGTTTGACCAGTTGCAGTTGTGCCATCCCCAAATGTCCATTCAAATGTTGAAGTTGCATTCGATTGAGCATAATTTAAATTATTTTGCGGATAAATTCCAGTACCATTATAGGTGACATTCGATCCTTGACAAACATTTACAATTCCATCAGCATCTACAGGCCCAGTAGTAATATCAGCAATAACCGTTTGACATGGTAAACCACAATCTATCGAAGCTAACCAACCTTGGGCGTTTCCAGAAGCATCAGAAGTAAAAACAAAAGTTAAACAACCCGAAGCATTATTTCCTTGAACATAGCCTGGACCTATAGCACCAGTGAAAGTTCCGATTAGTGGCGCTGCCGTTGAACTTCCATTGTAAACTTTTAAAAAATCACGATTTAATTCTAGGTCAAATAATGAAAAATCAATTTGAACATGTGATCCGGGTACAGAAGAACAAAGAGTAAAAGTCTGATTTAAATTATCTGAATAATTTCCTGACCCTCCTTGATCTGTAAAAGTCCCGCTACAGCCTGAAGAAGAACCGCTATTTCCCATTACCACTTGTCCGTATGATAAATAAGGAACAAATAGTAATAGTATTAAAGTAATATTTAGCAAGAATTGTCGCACTTTTTTAATAAATAGTGTGTTAATAGCACA
>CALPRR020000024.1 GCA_943326025.2 Candidatus Kuenenia stuttgartensis
GATGAAAACTAAGTGGTTTGAAATGGATAAGAAAACGATGGGAAAATGATTGAAAGATTAATATTTTTTCAGAGCGAGTGTGAGTGTGAGAATTGAGGGAAAACAAAAAAGCGAGTGTTCCGCTCTCGCTTCTCACTCGCTTTTCTGTTTTGTACCCAGGGCGGGAATCGAACCCGCACTCCAGAGGAACTGGATTTTGAATCCAGCGCGTCTACCAATTCCGCCACCTGGGCTTGTTTTACAACTTAACTTGACTTGATAAGCGAGTGCAAAGTTAAGTATTTAATTTAAACTTCAAATATGTTTAGTCTTTTTTTAGTGTTTTTTTGAAAAATCAATATGTTGTTGCAAATGTTCCGTTGGTTATTGCTTTGCTAATATTAGTGCTGCTCATAGCGGTTAGTGTGAATGTTCCAGTTATTTGACGTTTTGTTTTATCATGAGTCAAAATAGTGATTGAACCAGATTGTCCTTGATAACTGATGTTTGAATCAATTAACATAGATAAAGAAGAAACTATAGGAAATGTTCCAGGATTATTTGAAGCAGATGTACAAATTTGTATTGTTGAAGTCGCTGTTTTACCAGTTATAATTAGATAGCCCATATTGTTAACTCCACCAGTAGAAGTGCTTGTGAATGTCGTTCCGTCAATATCAGCAGTGAAAACTTTAATATAAGGTGTTTCTGGTGTTGGGGTTGGAGCTACTTCTTCTGTTGGTGTTTGTTTTTTCTTTTTACAAGCAACTAAAAATGTTGTCGATGTGAAAAGACAAAATAGAGAGATTATCAATAAATTAATTTTCATCTTTAAATTTATTAAAATATAATTAGTTCACAGTCAAAAACAAATCTAGTGATTTTATTCTTCAGTTCTATATTGAAAGAACGAAATAATGGTTTCTTTATTCTTTTAAATTAAGGTTTTTTTGTTAAAATTGTAGTATGAATTCAAGAATTATCATCAAAAATATCAAAGGCTTAGTTCAAGCTGGAGAAAATTTCCCTTCTTTTTTAAAAGGAGAAGAAATGAAGTCGTTACCAATTATCGAAAATGCTTACCTAGCGATAGATAACGGAGAGATTATTGATTATGGATCGATGGAAGACTGGGGTGGAATTCTTGACTGGAGAGATTTAGAAGTAATTGATGCGGATGGAAAATTTGTTCTACCTGCGTTTTGTGATGCACATACGCATACCGTTTTTGCTAAAAGTCGTGAAGAGGAATTCATTGATAAAATTCACGGTTTAACTTATGAAGAAATCGCTGCTAAAGGAGGTGGGATTTTAAATTCAGCTGGTCGTTTGGCGAATATGTCAGAAGATGAATTGTTTGAACAAGCAAAGATACGCGTTGAATTATTGAAATCATACGGAACAGGTGCATTGGAGATTAAATCAGGATATGGTTTATCTGTTGAAGCAGAAATCAAAATGTTGCGAGTAATCAAACGTTTAAAAGAAACATGTGGAATTGAAATCAAAGCAACTTTTTTAGGGGCACATGCCTTTCCAAAAGAATATAAAGAAAACCATAGAGGGTACATCGATTTGATTATCAATGAGATGTTGCCAAAAATAGCAGAAGAGAAATTAGCTGATTACATTGATGCATTTTGCGAACGTAATTATTTTTCAGTTGAAGAAATGACTGAAATTTTTGAAGCTGGAGCAAAATATGGGTTAATCCCAAAAGTGCATGTGAATCAATTTTCGATTATGGGTGGAATCCGTAAAGCCGTTGAATTGAATGCACTTTCAGTGGATCATTTAGAAGAAATAGGAGATGATGATATAGATGCTTTAAAAGGTTCTAAAACAATGCCGACTTTATTGCCAAGTTGTTCTCATTTTATCAATATTCCTTATGCAAATGCAAGAAGATTAATTGAAAATGATTTACCTGTAGCGTTAGCAAGTGATTTTAATCCTGGTACAACACCAAGTGGAAATCTACAATTTGTATTTTCATTAGCATGTGTAAAAATGAGATTAACTCCAGAGGAAGCTTTAAATGCATTAACTATCAACGCTGCATACGCAATGGGATTATCGGCCACTCATGGTACAATTTCTATTGGAAAAAAGACACCAATAATCATTACAAAAGAAATTCCATCATTGGCTTATATACCTTATGCTTTTGGAGATAATCATATTGAACGATTAATCTGTTAAAAATTAAAATTATTTTGATTATTTGTCTAATTTCTAACTTCTAAAAGTCTTTTATCTTAAAGACTTTTGTCATTTAATCTATCATCAAACGGTATTTGTCTAAAACTCAAAAAAAAACTTCATTTTACCTTAATATAAGCATATTATTACATAACTTTGCCCCCCATTAGTGTGCACAAAAGATATGGATAAAGTAACATACGTAGGAAATGCAGATGTATCAGCGATAGATCATTTGTACAAATCATACCAACAAGATCCCGAAAGCGTGGATATTGGTTGGAAAAAATTCTTCGAAGGCTTCGATTTTGCCCGTACAAATTATGAAGATGGAGGAGATATTCCTGAGAACTTTCAAAAAGAATTTAAAGTTTTAAACTTAATCACTGGATACAGATCTAGAGGACACTTGTTTACAAAAACTAATCCAGTTCGTGAGCGTAGACAGTATTCTCCTACATTGGCGATTGAAAATTTTGGTTTAGAAGCTGCAGATTTAACAACAGTTTTTCAAGCAGGTACTGAAATCGGTATTGGAGCGGCAACGTTACAAGACATCATCAATCACTTAGAAGAAACTTATTGTCAATCTATTGGAATCGAATTCGTTTACATGCGTGAACCAGAAAGATTAGAATGGATTAAAAATAAAATTGAATTAAAAAATCGTCCAAAATATGATGCGAATCGTAAATTGGAAATCTATAAAAAGTTAAATCAAGCAACGAATTTTGAATCTTATTTAGGACGTAAATTCGTAGGTCAAAAACGATTCTCTATTGAAGGTGGTGAAGCGTTGATTCCAGCTTTAGATACATTGGTGAATAAAGGTTCTGAATTAGGAGTTGAGTATTTTGTAATGGGAATGGCTCACCGTGGTCGTTTAAATACATTGACAAATATTTTCCAAAAAAGACCGAAAGATATTTTCTCTGAGTTTGAAGGAAAAGAATTTGATGCAGATCACGTATTTGATGGTGATGTTAAATATCACCAAGGATATACTTCTCAAGTTACTTTAGCTAATGGTAAAACGGTTGGTTTAACGTTAGCACCAAATCCATCTCACTTAGAGGCTGTAGATCCAGTTGTTCAAGGAATTGCAAGAGCTAAAATTGATCAAACGTACAAATCGGAAGATAAAGTTTGTCCTGTTATGATTCACGGAGATGCTGCAGTTGCAGGTCAAGGAATTGTGTATGAAGTAATTCAAATGGCTCAATTAGATAGTTTTAGAGCGGGTGGTACAATTCACATTGTAGTGAATAACCAAGTTGGATTTACAACAAACTATTTAGATGCTCGTTCGTCAACTTATTGTACTGATGTTGCGAAAACAACTTTATGTCCAGTTTTCCATGTAAATGGTGATGATGTAGAAGCAGTTACTCAAGCAATTGAAATCGCGATGGAATACCGTCAAGAATTCAATAGAGATATTTTTATCGATTTATTATGTTACCGTAAATTCGGACATAATGAAGGTGATGAGCCAAAATTCACGCAACCAAGTTTGTATAATTTGATTGCAAAACACCCAAATCCAAAAGAGATTTATTTTGATCAATTAATTGCAGAGAATATTATTTCTAAAGAAGTTGCGGTAAAATTAGAAGAAGATTACAATGCTCATTTAGATGCTGAATATGAAATTTCTCGTCAAAATGAAAAAGCAATTGTTTATGATTTCTTAAGTTCGACTTGGGAAGGATTTAGATATGGTTCAGCTGTAGATTTTGAAAAATCACCTGAAACTGGTGTAAATAAAGCGAAATTATTAGAGCTTGGAACAAAATTAGCGACGCTTCCAGAAGGGAAAAAATACTTCCGTAAGATTTCTAAAATCTTTGAAGATCGTTTGAATGCTATAAAAGAAGATAAATTAGATTGGGGATCAGCTGAAATGTTAGCTTATGCAACATTATTAGATGAAGGAAGATCTGTTCGTTTATCAGGACAAGATGTTGAACGTGGAACTTTCTCTCACCGTCACGCTGTTGTAAAAACAGAAGATACTGAGGAAGAAATCATCACCTTAAATTTATTAAAGGAAGAACAAGGAACATTCTCAGTATACAATTCATTATTATCTGAATATGGTGTATTAGGTTTTGAATATGGTTATTCATTAGCTACTCCAAAAGGATTAACAATTTGGGAAGCACAATTTGGAGATTTCTTCAATGGTGCTCAAACAATGGTAGATCAATTCATTACAGCTGGAGAAGACAAATGGTCAACTCAAAGTGGTTTAGTAATGTTATTACCTCACGGTTACGAAGGTCAAGGAGCTGAACATTCAAGTGCACGAATGGAACGTTTCTTAATTCAATGTGCTGATGAGAATATTCAAGTTGTGAATACTTCAACTCCTGCAAATCATTTCCACTTGTTGAGAAGACAATTGGTAAGAGATTTCAGAAAACCATTGGTTGTTTTCTCTCCAAAAATGTTACTAAGACATCCTGATGCAGTTTCAACTTTGGATGAAATGGCAACGGGTTCTTTCCAAGAAGTAATTGATGACAAAGCAGCGAAAGTAGAAAATATTGATACAGTAGTTTTCTGTACAGGTAAATTCTATTACGAAATGAAAATCAAAGCCGCTGAATTAGGAGTAGAGAATATGGCATTTGTTCGTGTTGAACAATTATACCCAATTCCTCAAACTCAAATAGAAGCAGTTATAGCGAAATATAAAAATGCTTCATCAATTATCTGGGCTCAAGAAGAGCCAGCTAATATGGGAGCATGGACGCACATTGCCATGAACTTAAGACACATTCCTTTTGTTGGAATTACACGTAATGCATCAGCAGCAGCAGCAGAAGGTTCGTCACAATTACATAAAAAACGTTTGAAGCAATTATTTGATAATTTATTCAAATACGCTTCAGTTAAAGCATAATACCTTCTTTTCCCCCTTTGGAGGGGGGGTAAGGGGGAGGAAGATTAAAAACTTAAAAAATAGATACTATGTCAGTATTAGAAATGAAAGTTCCAAGTCCAGGTGAGTCTATTTCAGAAGTAGAAATTGCTCAGTGGTTAGTATCAGATGGTGATTATGTAGAAAAAGACCAAGCAATTGCAGAGGTTGATTCTGATAAAGCAACATTAGAGTTGCCAGCAGAAGAAAGTGGTATTATCACATTAAAAGCTGCTGAAGGTGACGCTGTAAAAGTTGGAGCAGTAGTTTGTTTGATTGATACTTCAGCTGAACGTCCTGCAGGAAGTGCTCCTGTGGCGGCAAAAGTGGAAGAAAAAGCAGCGCCAGTTGCAGAAAAAGCTCCTGTAGCTGCTGCAGCGCCAAGTCCAAATCCAGTAAATGAAAAAGCAAATTACGCTTCAGGAACACCTTCTGTAGCTGCTGCGAAAATCATGGCTGAAAATGGAGTTCCTGCAAATAAAGTTCAAGCTTCAGGTAGAGATGGAAGAATCACAAAACAAGACGTACTAGCTGCGTTGAGTGGAGGTTTCTCTGCAGATGCAGTTCAGGGTTGGGGTGGTACACGTGAGCAAAGTCGTGAAAAAATGTCAATGATGCGTCGTAAAATTGCTGAGCGTTTAGTTTCAGTGAAAAACGATACAGCAATGTTGACCACTTTCAATGAGGTTGATATGAAACCTATCATGGATTTAAGATCAAAATACAAAGATGCTTTCGCGAAACACCATGATGTGAATTTAGGATTTATGTCTTTCTTTACTAAAGCAGTAACAGAAGCATTAAATATTTTCCCTGCAGTGAACGGTATGATTGACGGAAACGAAATCGTTTACCATAACTATGCAGACATAGGAGTAGCAGTTTCTTCTCCAAAAGGATTAATGGTACCAGTTGTTCGTAATGCTGAACAAATGACATTAGCTGAAATCGAAAAAGAAATCAAAAGATTAGCGATTAAAGCAAGAGATGGTAAAATTACTCCAGATGAAATGACAGGTGGAACATTTACTATCACTAATGGTGGTGTATTTGGTTCAATGTTGTCTACTCCAATTATCAATCCTCCACAATCTGCAATTTTAGGAATGCACAATATCGTTGAGCGACCAGTTGCAATCAATGGAAAAGTGGAGATTCGTCCAATTATGTATTTAGCGTTATCATACGATCACAGAATCATTGATGGTAAAGAATCTGTTGGATTCTTGGTGAAAGTAAAAGAAATGTTAGAAAATCCAGAAAGAATGTTGTTTGGAGCGAAAGATCCTCACGCAGTTTTATTAGGATTATAAGAAAATTAAATAATATTTGAAAAGGCTGTTCAGTATTGGACAGCCTTTTTTTTGATCTATCTCGATAAAATGCGTGGAGGCGTATTAGGTTATATGGAAATTGATTATAGTATTTATAATACTTAATAGCGTTTATTTTTAAAATTAAATATCAATTCGCGTCTATATATTTTGAAATGTTTTTTGTTAAAGGAGTTTAAAATAGTATCTTTAACTTATTATTAGCGTAAATAATTTTTCATAATAAATGAATAGCGTATTAAAATTATATAAAACGTCTGTTTTTGGTGGTAGAAAATTTCCTGAAGAAGGTATTATTGTTGGTTATACAGCTTTGATTGAAAATTATAATTTATCAATGCCCTACCCGGAAATAATAACACTTATAAGTCTAAAGAATAAGAAATATAAAACTTCTTCTTTTAACTTATATTCTAAAAGTTATGAACCCGAAAACAAGTTGGATAAACAAATTATTTTTGCACTAAAATATGAAGGAATTAATCTGTTGTTCTTTAAAAAACTATTTGAAAAATTAAATGAAGAACAACTGATTGAAATTATTCAAAAAGAACCAAGTAGTATTTATTCTAGAAAGATATGGTTCTTATATGAATGGTTAATGGAAAAAAAAATAGCAATTCATGATGCAGTTGTAAAAATTAAATATATTGAATTAGTAGATACCAAAATCCAATATGCTATTCATAATGGTGTAAAATCTGCTCGTCATCGAATAATAAATAATTTGCCTGGAAATATAGATTTTTGTCCTTTGATTTTTAAGTCTGATAAAATCGAAAAACTTATTGAGACAAATTACTCACTGCAAAATATTACTTATTTAAAACCGTTTCATAAAGATTTATTGCAAAGGGCAGCTGCATTTTTATTACTTCAAGATTCAAAAGCTTCATTTACAATTGAAGGAGAAAATCCAACTAACAATCGTGCAATGCGATGGGGAAAAGCAATTGGGCAAGCTGGATCAAAAGATCTTACGATTGAAGAATTGTTACGTTTACAGCAAATTGTAATTGAAAATACCCGATTTCTTAAGATGGGTTTGAGAAAGGAAGGGGGATTTGTTGGGGAACATGATCGAATGACTGGTGAACCTTTGCCAGAGCATATTTCTGCTAAAGCGCAAGACATCCAGAAATTATTAGATGGATTACTCGAAGCTTACAATATAATGGAAACAAATCATTTCCATCCTGTATTGACTGCTGCATCAATCGCATTTGGTTTTGTCTTTATTCATCCATTTACAGATGGAAATGGGCGAGTTCATCGCTATATTGTCCATCATATTTTGGATAAAATGAATTTTACTCAGCAAGGATTTATTTTCCCAATTTCAGCTTCAATATTGAATCAGATTGTTGATTATAGGAAAGTCTTAGAATCTTATTCACATTCTATTTTAGATTTCATAGAATGGAAAAAAACAAATTCAAACAATGTTGAAGTTACAAATCATACAATAGATTATTATCGATATTTTGATGCTACAAAACAAGTCGAATTTTTATTTGATTGTGTAAAAGATACTATTGAAAATATTATTCCAAATGAAATAAAATACATTCAGCAATTTGATGAAATGAAACGATACTTGGAAGATATTTTTGAAATGCCAGATAGTGTTGTAGCACTATTAATTCGTTTTTTAGAACAAAATAATGGAAGTTTATCTAAACGTGCTAAAGAGAAAGAATTTAGTCAGTTAAACGAAAAAGAAATTCAAGAAATTGAAGAGAATTACAAAAGCATATTTTTGGAAGTAAAATAATTGGAGATTTTAAGTCAAATGTCTAAACAAAATCAAACTGTTAAATTAAACTATTTTCGAAAATTCGAAGGTGATGTATCTACTGTTACTAGACCTGAAAAATTTACTTTTCCTTTTTACTATTCACCCGATCAATTAAGTGTTCAAGCTGCTAAAGAACTTCAAACTTATTTATTAGAACATGATGAGTGGAATAAAGAATTCTGGTCTGAAAATGGAGGAAAAATGTTTGGGGTTTTAGTCGTCGAAAATGAAAAAAATGAAATTGGTTATTTGTCAGCTTTTTCAGGTAGATTGTTTGGTGAAAATATTCTTTCTTTTTTCGTGCCTCCAATTTATGATATTTTAGATGAAAATTGTTTTTATCACAAAGGTGAAGATGAATTAAATCAATTGACAAAACAAATTATAGAATTAGAAAATTCGGAAGAATTAAAAAATCTAATAGCTTTTTATCAAAAAGAATCTGAATGTTCAGAACAAGAAATATCGAATTATAAATTAAAGCTAAAAGCCTCTAAAAAAAGAAGAGATGAATTGAGATCTTCAGGTTCTTTTGATGAAGAACAATTGATTAAAGAAAGTCAGCGAGAGAGATACCAATTGAAAGAATTGTCGAATCAATGGAAAAAAAAACTTTCCGATATAAAAGTTCAACTAGATGAATATCAAGAACAAATTTCAACTTTAAAAAATCAACGAAGAATTCTTTCAGCTGAATTACAAGAAAAATTGTTTCAAGAATATAGAATTCTGAATTCAAAAAACACTTATAAAGATTTAATAGAACTATTTTCAAATAAAACAGACGGAATTCCTCCTTCAGGAGCTGGAGATTGTGCAGTGCCTAAATTATTGCAATTTGCTTTTCAAAATAATTTAAAGCCTATTTCTATGGCGGAGTTTTGGTGGGGCGCTTCGCCTAAATCTGAAGTTAGAGTCCATGAAAATTATTATCCAGCTTGTAAAAGCAAATGTGAACCGATTCTTAATTTTATGTTGGAAGGAATTGAAATGGAAGAAAATCCATTATTGAATCCTGAAAATGAAGTCACTGAATTAGAAATTATCTATGAAGATGATTTTTTGCTTGTAGTGAACAAACCAGCGAATTTTCTGTCAGTTCCAGGTAAATCAAAGTTAAAATCTGTTTACGACATTATAAAAGCCAATTATCCTTTAGCTGAAGGTCCATTGATTGTTCATCGTTTGGATATGGCAACTTCTGGTTTGTTATTAGTCGCAAAAACATTAGCCATTTATCATGATTTACAAAGTCAATTTATAAAAAGAACAATTCAAAAAAGGTACGTCGCATTGTTGAATGGTAAAATTGAACAAAACGAAGGAATTATTGATTTACCAATCCGACCAGACATTGAAGATCGCCCAAGACAATTGGTTTGTTTTGAACATGGTAAAAAAGCTACAACAAAATTTGAAGTGATTGAGCAAAAAGAAAACAAGACGCTCATCTATTTTTATCCAATAACAGGCCGGACACATCAATTACGTATTCATGCTGCTCATCAATTAGGTTTGAATGCTCCAATAGTTGGTGATGAATTGTATGGCTCATTTTCATCAAGATTGCATTTACATGCTGAAAGTTTAGAATTCGAACATCCCATTTCCAAAAAAAGAATCAAACTAAAATCGGAAGGTCGATTCGAGTGAATATTTATTTTAAGCGCTATTTCATCTCTTAAAGCTTAAATTTCCTACATTTGTAGTAATTGGAAACTCCAAAAAATATAAGATTAATGAAGATTTTTAATAGTTTAGAAGAACTAGGACATATAACTAATCCAGTGATTACAATTGGATCGTTTGACGGCGTTCACCTAGGTCATCAAAAAATATTAAAAAAATTAAGAGAAGAAGCGGATAAAATTAATGGTGAAACAGTTTTGTTTACCTTTAAAGTTCACCCGAAGATGGTTTTATTTCCAGATTCTCATGGTATAAAATTGATTCAAGATCAAAAAGAAAAGAATTTAAAACTTTCTGAATATCAATTAGATAATTTAATATTATTTCCGTTCACAAAAGAGTTTTCTAATTTAACTGCATATCAATTTGTCAAAGAAATTTTAGTTGATAAAATTGGTGTAAAGAAGATTGTAATTGGTTACGATCATCAATTTGGAAATAATAGAGAAGGGAATATTGACTTTCTGAAATCAGTTTCAGAAGAGTTTGGTTTCGATGTAATTGAAATTTCAGCTGAAGAAATTGATGAAGTAAACATTAGTTCAACCAAAATTAGAAAAGCAATATTAGCTGGTGATATAAAAACAGCTAATTCGTATTTAAATGACACCTATGGTTTGTCAGGAACAGTTGTTAAAGGACAACAATTAGGTCGTAAAATTGGTTTTCCAACGGCCAATATCAATGTTGAATTTCAAGATAAATTAATTCCTGGAAATGGCGTGTATTTTGTAAAGGTAATAGTAGAGGAAAAATTTTTACATGGTATGCTAAATATTGGTGTTCGACCGACAATTGATACAAATTTAACGAGAACGATTGAAGTAAATATATTTGATTTTGATCAAGAAATTTATGGTCAAGAGATAAAAATAGAGTTTATTTCAAAAGTAAGAGAAGAACAAAAATTTGAGTCCTTAGATAAATTAATTCAACAACTGAAAGATGATGAAGACCATTGCCGTTCTATTATTAGTGTTCGTAATTAATTGCTTTTTTGCCCAAGAAAATTATAAAATTTATAGTTGGGAAAGTGCTCAGAAATTAGGAAAAGATACTGTTTATGGAATCACTTTTTCTAAAACAAAATTCGATTCAATACCATCAGATTTAATTAATTACACGAATTTAAAATATTTGGATTTAAGTAAACACAAGCTTACATCATTACCATATAATTTTTCTAATCTTAGTAAACTTGAGATCTTAAATTTGGAGAAAAACGATTTTGATTTATTTCCATTACAAATTTGCTCTTTAAAAAATCTAGATACACTTATAATAAATCGTAATGATTTTAGTACGTTTCCTATTCAAATATCGAATTTGAAAAATTTAGAATATTTGGATATTTGGGCAACTCCCATCATGTCTTTTCCACCGGCGTTTGATGAATTAAAATCACTAAAAAAAGTCGATGCAAGAGGAATAACGCATGGGAAAAATTTTCAAGAAGGAATAAGAGATCGTATGCCTTGGGTGCATTTTATTTTTGATTTACCTTGTAACTGCGCTGATTAAAAGCACATTCAACTAATTACCACAGAATGATATCAAAAATCAAATATATATTCTTTCTAGTTGTATTAATAACATTTTCTTTTTCATCGAGAAATCGGGTTGGAAAACAAAAAGAGGATGGTAAAATTTTGATTGATGTTTTAAAGTCAAAAGAAGGAATCCTTGATTTAAATACTTCTTCAGATTCGTTAGAACATTACTTTAAGTTTTTAAATCAGCAATTGACAACAAAGAAAAGCTATTTAGAATTATACAAATTATTTAGCTCTACTATTTCTAAATTACAATGTGGTCATACTCAATTATTTCCTTCAAAAAATGCATTTCGAGAATGGGTATATCAGCGAAAATCTTTACCATTTGATTACGTCTTAGTAGGTAAAAAATTATATGTAAATGAATTAGTTAAAGAAGATGAAAAAATTATAAATGTTGGTATTAAAAAGGAACTTATAAAGACTATTCCTAAGAATTCAGAAATTATTTCAATTGATCATTTGACTGTTCCTCAAATGATGAATAAGATAGGTGAATATATTTCTTCCGATGAGAATGGAATTGATTTTAAATATTTCCAAGCAGCTCAATTATTCGAATTTTATAGAAATATAGCTACTGAGGGTAAAGATTCAATTCAGGTTATTTATTCAGAAAAGAAAGACACCACAGTTTTATATTTTAAAACAGGTGTCCCTCCTGTTAAAACAATAAATAAACGATTAAAAGCTTACTTTGATTTACAGAGTAAAAATCAAAAAGATATAGGTAAATTTTCGATTCTAAAAAACAAATATGCCTATTTTAAATTTATTTCTTTTGCAGAATGTAGAGGCAATAAATACGAGAAATTTCTAAAAAAATCTTTTGAGGAAATAAAAAAGAAGAAAATTCAAAAATTAATAGTCGATCTTCGCGGAAATAATGGGGGACAAATGCAGTTTTCTTTCTTGAGATATATTGTAGGTCCAAATGTTTATCTTGGTAAATATCAAGTGAATAAACCTTTTGAACGATTTAAAAATCAACATATTTCAAAATTTAATGAAGACTTTAGAAACCACAAGAAATTAAGTAGATGGCAGAAAAAGAATAAACGAAAAGATGATGATTTTGAAGGTCAGATGAAGACTTTTTTGATAGAAAATGATTTAATTTTTAAAGGAAAAATTATTGTAATTACTGATGCAGGTACATTTTCTGCGGCTTCAATTTTAGCCTGTCACTTAAAAACGTTAGCAAAAGCAAAATTGGTTGGTCAACCTGCAGGAGGAAGTTTTTATTGCGGAAATGCAGGAACATTACACGTAACTTTACCTTACACTAATTTTATGATGACAGTAAATCCCAACACCTTTTATTCTCAACTTGAACGAGTTGAAAATCCGCAGTTGATAAAAATTCCTGATCTAATTCTTCAACCAGTTACGCCAAAAATGAAGAAGAAAGATGACTGGTTCATCAATAAAGCGTGTAAAGCATTTTAATTATTTTTTTCTTACGATCATTAAGCCGTCTCTAATTGGTAATAAAACATTTTCCACTCTTGAGTCGTTGTGTAATTGAGCGTTAAAATCTTTTAGGATTTTTGTATCTAGATCTGATTTTTCGTATTCATTTACAACTTTTCCAGACCAAAGTACATTATCCGAAATGATATAGCCACCTTTTCGTACTTTGTCAAAAACAAGATCGTAATAAGCTGCGTAATTTCGTTTATCCGCATCGATAAATACAATGTCAAATTCTTCGTTTAAGGTTGGAATCACATCCATTCCATTTCCGATGATTTGTTGAATTTTATTTTTGAAAGGCGATTTTTGTATGTATTTATCGACCATTTCTTCCAATTCAGGATTGACATCTACTGTGATTAAACGGCCATTTTCTGTTAATCCTTCTGCCAAGCAAAGAGCCGAATAACCAGTATACGTTCCTAATTCAAGAATTCGATTTGGTTGAATCATTTTTGAAAGCATACTTAAAACTCTTCCTTGGTAATGTCCACTCAACATTCTAGGATTTAAAACTTTAACGTTTGTTTCTCGATTTAATTCTTTTAGTAAATCTGATTCGATATCTGTGTGATCACATACGTAATCATCCAATTCTTGAGAAATGAATTCCATGTTCTTAATTAATGTAGAACAAAGGTACTAAATGAAAATTGAAAGATGTTATTTCGTTCTCAATTTGGCTAACAACTTGATTTTTTTCAAATCAGGAATAGAATTTTCTTTGATTCCTTGTTCAATCGAGCAAGTAACTAAATGTTCGCCTTCAGTTCCAATCATTAAATTCGTTTTTCCTTCCTTTAATAATTCGATCGCAAACGATCCCATTCTAGTTGCTATAATACGGTCTAAAGCGGAAGGACTTCCTCCTCGTTGAATGTGACCAAGAACAGAACAACGTAAGTCGTAATCGGGTAGGAAAGGTTTAACTTTTTCCATTAATTCCAATGCACCACCCCATTCGTCTCCTTCAGCAACCATGATGATTGAACCTCTTCGACCTTTGTTTTGAGCTTTAATATCACGAACTAATTTTTCAATATCCATGTGTTTTTCAGGAATCAACACATTCTCTGCTCCAGAAGAAATAGCAGAATTTAAGGCAATAAAACCGGCATCTCTTCCCATTACTTCGATGAAAAATATGCGGTGATGACTTGCTGCGGTATCTCTTATTTTATCAACGGCTTCTGTAACCGTGTTTAATGCTGTATCATATCCAATTGTATGATCTGTTCCATAAATATCATTGTCAATCGTTCCGGGGATGCCGATTATTGGAATATTCATTTCTTGCCCTAAATGATAAGCTCCGGTAAAAGATCCATCGCCACCAATGACAACTAATCCATCAATGTTTTCAGATTTTAAGTAATCAATTGCTTTTAATCGTCCTTCTAATTCCATGAATTCTTTGCAACGAGCCGTTCCTAAGATTGTTCCACCACGATGTATGATATTGTCAACATCAGTGTATTCCATTTCATAACCTTTACGATCAATCATTCCCTGAAATCCATCATAGATACCAAAAGGTACGATAGAGTAGTGCAGACATGTTTTTACAACTGCTCGAATACAAGCGTTCATTCCTGGTGAATCTCCTCCTGATGTGATTAATGCAATTTTTTTCATGTTGCTTTGATTGAGCGAATTCTGATTACTTGACTAAATGTACATTTAAAAATTGAAAAATTCAAGATTAACTTTTTGATTTCAGAATCTTTTTGCAAAAATTTCTTTTCTTTTTATGGAATATGTAGATTCGTTGCATCTAATGAATAGAATGTTTCAATTTAGACTTAAAAAATATCGTCAATGTTCAGATGAAGAACTGATTTTACTTTTCAAAGAGAAGCAAGATTCAGCGTTTATCGGAATTTTATACGAGCGTTACAGTCATTTGGTAATGGGGGTTGCATTGAAATATTTGAAGAATGTAGAAGAATCTCAAGACATCACTTCTAAAATTTTTGAAGAGCTTCCCTCAAAATTAGCGAAACATTCAGTTGACTTTTTTAAATCATGGTTGTATCGTGTGACGATGAATGAAGCGTTTCAAGTTTTACGTAAAAAAGGAGTTGAAATGTCTACGGATCAATTTCCAATGTTAGAAATGGAAACAACGAATCAAGAGGAAATTCAATCAAAAGAAAAACAATTGGAAGCATTGGAAAAAGCAATAGAGGAATTGAAACCAGAACAGAAAAAATGCATTCAATTGTTTTATTTACAGGAGAAATCCTACGCTGAAATTGCGCAAGAATTGAATTTAGAATTGATGAAAGTGAAGAGTTACATTCAGAATGGTAAGCGAAATATTAAGCTTCAATTAGAAGAATTAAAGGAATTCAAAAATGAAAGATAAACGCATATATAAATCATCACTTTCTAGAGAAGACGTTGAAACATATCAAACGACTTCTAATGGAAAGGTGAAAAATGCAATCGAACAAAAGTCGTTGGAGAATGATTTTGATAGCGATGCATTGGATGGTTGGTCAGAAAATAAGGCTTCCATTCATGATTTAAAGAAAATCGATCGCAAATTCAAAGTGAAAACGACATCTTTTATTTTTCCAACAGTACTTGTATTGATGATTGTTTTAGCAGCTGGATTTTATTTTTCAAAAGATACTTCGCCTAATAATAATAAGGTGAATCAAATTACAACTAAACAAATAGAAAAACCAACTGTAGAACATACAGATATTCACATTCCTTCAGAAATTGCGGCGTTGGTATTGTTGCCGGAACACAAACAAATTCAGCCGAAAACAGTGAAAGAAGATTTCGTTCAAAAAGAAGAAATCGAAAAAAATGAGAAGCGTGAAGAAGTATTAATTGATGAATTACCAAAACAGCACATTCCTTCGAGTAATCTTCCAAAAGAATTGGCGAAAAAACGTTTCAATGCGAAAGAAATTTATCTGAATGACTTGAAATTGGTGGATTACCGCGAATACCGTTCTCGTCCTACAATTCCGTCTAAGCAATTAATCATCACAGGAACAGCTGCGAACAAAGAAACAGCCAATTCAACAGAAGAAATAGATGAATGGAAAATTGTAGAAATTCCTTACATTGATTACATCGATAAAACCATTGCGACTTTCGGAAAAGAAAATTACAAAAAAGCCTTAACCCGTTTGGAAGTCATTTTAAAAACCTATCCAGACGATATCAATGCGAATTTTTATGCAGGTTTATGTTACTTCAATTTGAAAAATCCCGATAAAGCCATTCAAGTTTTTGAGCAATGTCTTAAATCCGAATACCAAAATTTCGACGAGGAAGCTGAATGGTACATCGCAAAGAGTTACCAGCAACTAGGAAATACTGAGAAAGCGAATCAATTGTTGCAATCTATTAAGGCGAAGGGTGGGTATTATGCTAAGTTTATTTGAGATGAAGAAATATCTATTTAATTCATAAAAACCTCTTTGATAAAACTAATATTTGGTATATCTTCTTTTACGTTCATTTTTCTTCTTTACCTAAAAAGTCTGCCCATCCTTTCCATTCGGATTTGTAAACGGTATTTACTGCTGAAGGAATATTCTGTGGTTTATTTCCACTTTTTGAATAAATAAACCATTCATTTTTTCCTTTTAAATTCAAAACTTTAACAAATTCTTTAGCTTCTGTAAAACTTAACCTCAATCCTATTTTTTCCATAGGATGGTAACCTAAAAAATCTCCCCAATTAATCCAACCCAATTCTTTATACACAACATCAGGACTCCGTGGTATATTATTTGGTAAACTATTACTTTTTTTATAATTAAGCCAATCTTCATATTTTTTAAATTGAAGCGAACGAGACCAATTACGGGCTTCTAAAAAAGATAAGTATTCCATATTTTGGGATGCGATTTTACCTGTACCTAACCATTCTCCAAAACTTACCCATCCTTTTCCTTCATAAGTATTACTCGGTGTTTTTGGTATATTATTAGGAAGTTTGCCTGAATCACAATATTTTTTCCATTCATTTCTATTTTTTAATTCCAATTTTTGAACGAAAAGTTGTGCATCATAATAAGAAAGGTAAATTCCTTTTCTGATTAGTTGATATGATAAAAAGTCAGGCCAACCTTTCCAAGTATTATTTTTTTTAAATTTAATGCTTGGCTCTTTAGGAATGTCTTTGGGGAAAAATTTGCTTTTTTTAAATACATTAAAATCTTTTTGAGATTTTAAATCAAATTTTTTCAACTCATCTTTACATTCATTATAATTTTTATATTTTTTAAATTGGTCAGCCATTTCATATGTCCCTAACCATTCTACAAAACTTTTCCATCCTTTATTTTTGTAAAAATTATTTGGTGCTTTAGGAATTTTTACATTATATTTTTCTGTTTTTGTATAATCTCTCCATTCTGTAACTGATTGTAAATTTAAAGAGTGTACATAACTTAAAGCTTCCTCGTATGATAGCCAATCCTGAAATTTGGAATTATAACCTAAAAAATCAGGCATCGAAACAAACCCTGAATACTTGTATACTTGTGCTGGAGCAACAGGAATTCTTTTATCTCGATTTTTAGTTTTGGTATAATCTTTCCATTCTTTTTCATTTTTTAATTTAAGACTTCTAATGAAGATTTTAGCGTCTTCAAATGTCATCCATTCTTGGAATTTGGTGTCATAGCCTAAAAAATCAGGTATAGAAATAAAGCCAAGATATTTATAAGTTATTTCGGGTTTTGCAGGAAAATTATTAGGTAATTTATTTTCTCTCCACAATTTTAAGTATTCATTTTTGGATTTCAAATTCAGCTTCCTCACATATTCTCTCGCTTCCTCAAAAGGCATCCATTGAAAACGTGAAAGTTTCTCCCAAAGTTTTACTTGTAGTTGAGAAGCTAATAGGTTGGCATCTACATAATCGGAAAATACTTCAAATTGAAATTGAGTAGATTTAGGTTCTTTTGGTTGGGATATAACATCCTTTTTATCTTTAAAATATTCTATGATTCTGTCATCGTTGGCAGCTAAACCTCTTACAATGGCCAATATTTCATTGAAATTTTCATTGTCTATTTCTTGAGTTGCATCATCATATACAACAGGTAAAATTACATATCCCCAATCTTTACCTTCCTTTTTTCGCAAAGCTCTTCCTAAAGCTTGAACAATGTCAACTTTACTTTTTCGAGGATCAGAAAATACGATACAATCTATATTGGGAACATCTACACCTTCTGTCAAACAACGCGCATTGGTAATCAAAGCTTGAGGCGAATTAGCAAATTCTTGTATGACTACATTTCGTTTGGTTGTTGGTATTTTTCCAGAAACCGTAAAGGTGTCTATCGGCGCATAATGATAAGTATCCGTTATATACGTTTGTAATTCCTTATTGCGTGTCGCTTTTTCAATCGATGAATGGAAAGAAACCGCATTTTTAATTGGAAAAAGTTTCATTGCTTTTCTCAACGCCAACATAGAGGCTAAAGACCTTGCTTCCGTTTCCTTTTTCCATTTATCATCCAACTGAACCAAATTATTTTGTTGAATGAAATCAGCTATTTCAGATTTTTGAACATCAATCGTTATGACTTTATAATCAGTTAATAAACCTAATTCAATAGCATCTTTGAAACTCATTTGCGTAAAAATATCGCCATAAATTTCCTCGTCGTCCATTGAGATAATTTCATCTTTCGAACCAGCGTAAAAACGTTCAGTTGCCGTCAAGAAGATGCGTTTATCAATCGAAATGTTTTCATCGAACAATAAATGACTGAACAATTTTTTGGTAGAACCTACCGTTTTATGCGCTTCATCAAAAATCCCTACATCAAATGTAAAATTGAATTCTTTTGAGATTTCAGCAATGATTCGTCCACTTTGATAGGTTGTGAAAATGACAAAATCTTCATCTTGATTTTCTTTTAGCCATTTCTTGATGTATTCAGGATTTGTTTGACAAGGAACACCTAAATTTTCTGTTTTGAAGACAATATCTTCTTCAGAACCAATTCCTTCATCAGAACAAATACATAACCATTTTACTTTTTTGCCTTCAGCAACAATTTCTCTTAAATAAACATCTAAGGTTTGTTTCACCAAAGACAAACTCGGAACAGCAATTAAAGTCGCTTTCGATTTCAGTTTTTGTGTCAGCCAATATCCCGTTAAACTTTTTCCCGCACCACACGGAAAGATTAATTTTCCTCGTTTATTATTCTCTTTAACGAAATAATTAACAGCATCATTTAGTGCTTGAACTTGATGTGCTTTTGGTTGATAAGCAACTGGTGCATATTTTTTCTTAGCAAGAAATTTTCGAACTTGATCAAAAAATACAGCATCTAAATTCTGCCATGTATCTGCAAGCAGAGACGTGATAGGTTTTGTTTCAATCTTGTCTAAATTTCTTGACGTAATATTCGCACTTGAACAAATATAACCTTGCGTAAATTTTTTATTCCCTTCCAATAAAGAGATGAAAGTTGCAACTTCCTTAAAACTTACAGAAGAATTAATTTCAGTATGAAATTTACATTGAATAGC
>CALPRR020000025.1 GCA_943326025.2 Candidatus Kuenenia stuttgartensis
ATAAGCTTCTTTATCACTTTTGAAATTCGGAGTACGCTGTAGTTCTTTAATCAAAATCGGTTCTACTCCATACTCTTCAAGAATATGTAACGAATCAGATTCACCTTTTTCAGGTAAACCTCCAATCAATAATGTTTCATAATCATCACTAATGAAGCGAGTTAAAAACGTTGCATTATAAGTTGGGCCACCTATATTAAACCGATTAATGATTCTTAAAACTTTTGGCATTCTACTTTTTTTCTAAAAATTAAATTTTTCTATCTGAATAGAATTAATTCCTATACGAATTGGAATCAATTTTGTTATGATTTATTATATCTTTTCTTCGTTTGAATGTTTAAAAGTTTTAACTTTTTGATTAAAAGATCTTTATTTTATATTCAATTTTGTAATTACAACGTCAATTATCATGAAAAACGCTCTTCTCATTGTACTCCTTTTATCTCAATTTTGCTTTTCTCAGAATCAAGTTAAAGATGCTGTCTCAAACTTTGTGAATAATCCTGCTTTTACAAATGCTGCTGTTTCGTTTTATGCAATTGATACAAAAACGGGAGAAACAATCGCGGAATATAATCCACACCTCTCGCTCCCACCAGCTTCAACTACAAAAGTGTTTTCAACAGCAACTGCTTTAGAAATTTTAGGCCCTAAATATAGACCTGAAACTCGATTGTATATCGAAGGAAACATTACTAAAGATAGCATTTTAAATGGTAATTTATGGATTCGTGGTGGTGGAGACCCTTCGTTAGGAAGTAAATATTTTAATCAAGAAGGTAAAGAAAAAGATTTTCTATTTAATTGGTGTGACACTTTAAAAAAGCTGGGTATAACAAAAATAGAAGGAGATATTATTGCTGATGCCTGTGAATTTGGTTATAATGGGATTCCAGATGGATGGAGCTGGTCTGATATGGGAAATTATTTCGGTGCAGGACCTTCAGGTTTAAATATTTATGATAATATGATTAAATATTATTTTAAAACAGGAACATCACCCGGAACATTAAGTCAATTAATCTACATGACACCAAAAGTAGAGAACTTACAATTTCACAATTACATTGAAGCTTCAAGAGTAGATGGTGATAATTCCTACATTTATGGAGCGCCATATTCACTTGATCGCTTTGGCTCTGGAGCACTTCCAATTAACTCGGCTAGCTTTTTAGTTAAAGGCAGTCTGCCAGATCCTGAATTTCAATTTGCGTATGAATTCTATTCAGCTTTAAAGGAAAAAGGAGTGGAAATTTTCGGCAATTATAAATCAGTTCGTAAACTTGGATTAACAAATATTGAATCTAGATATGGTTCAGAATTCAAATTAATCTATACACACAGAGGAGAAACGATTCTTTCGATTGCTTCTATTACAAATATGAAAAGCATCAATCTTTTTGCTGAACAGTTACTTTGTATTACAGGTTATAAATTAAATAATGATGGAAGCACGGCAAACTCATTAATACAACTGGAAAAATTTTGGAAAGCAAAATTCAATTTTACAGGTCTTTATATTAAAGATGGAAGTGGTTTATCAAGATCAAACGCAATTAGCGCAAAACATTTCTGTGACTTGTTAGTTGAGATGTCGAAATCTACTAATTACAATGATTTTCTTTCAACTTTACCTGTAGCAGGAATATCTGGAACATTGTCAACTGTTTGCCGAAAACAACCAGGAGAAGGAAGAATAAAAGCTAAAAGTGGTACAATAAACAGAATTAAAGCATACACAGGATACGTTGAATCTAAATCTGGAAAATTAATCGCATTTGCTTTTATTATAAATAATTACAATTGCTCGTCCTCTTCAGTCGTAGATCAAATGGAAAAAGTATTTAATGAAATGGCTATTTATTAAGCTTTTACCTTAAGAATTTCCTGAACTTTTCTTGCAATTTCTTTTGCTTTTTCCAACGATGGATTTCCTACGGTAACATGACCCATTTTTCGAAATGATTTTGTTTTTTGTTTACCGTAAATATGAATTTTCACTCCTTCTAAAGCTAATGCTTCTTCATAATTTTCATAATAAACATCACCTTCAAAACCTCTCTCTCCCAAGAGATTAATCATAACTCCACTTTGAACTAGATTGGTAGAACCCAATGGTAAATTTAAAACAGATCGCATGTGTTGCTCGTACTGAGAAGTAATATTGCATTCAATTGTATGATGACCGCTATTGTGAGGTCTTGGAGCAATTTCATTTACTAATATCTCACCATTTTCTAAAAGAAATAACTCAACTGCTAAAAGACCAACCATTCCAAGTTTATTAATGACATCTAAAGCAATTTTCTTAGATCTTTCTTCTATATCATTTGAAATTTCAGCCGGAGAGAATAAAAACTCAACTAAATTAGCTTCTGGGTTAAATTCACATTCTACAGCAGGATAAACTGCAGTTTGACCATTTTCATTTCTTGCAACTATAATAGACAATTCTTTTACAAAAGGAATCATTTTCTCTAAAACAGAAGGTGCGTCAAAAGCATGATTAAGATCTTCATTATTTCTTAAAGCTTGAACACCTTTACCGTCATAACCTCCTTTTCTTAACTTTTGCATAAAAGGAAAAGAAGTTAAATGAGAATTTATTTCAGCTTTATTTTCAACTAATTCGAAAGGTGCTGTTGGAATATTGTTATCTAAATAAAATTGCTTTTGCAACCCTTTATCTTGAATAATCTTCAATATTCTAGGTTGTGGAAAAACTTTTTTACCTTCTTCTTCAAGACGTTCTAACGCTTCAATATTTACATTCTCAATCTCAACAGTAATAACATCTTTATCTAATCCGAAATTATACAACGCATCATAATCATTCAAACTGCCTACAGTAAAAGAAGTAGCTATCGATTTGCAAGGTGCTTCTGGATCAGGATCTAAAGAATGAACTTGAACATCAAAATTAATTGCTTCCTGAATAAACATTCTTCCTAATTGTCCTCCACCGACCATACCTAATCGAAAAGAATTACCGTACCATTTTCTATGCATGGCACAAAGATAATCGTATATTTTATTGAAAAAAACAGTTTAGCAATAAATATTTAAGCACTAAAATTTAATATTTTTTTCTATTTTTGCACTTTGTAATTCTACTATAAAGTGATTCATTTAAAAGACAAAACCTTCGAAACGTTCATACGTAAAGAGGAAATCAGTAATAAGATCGATGATTTAACATCTGCAATTAATGCTGATTTTAAAGGTCAAGAAGTGATTTTTATCGCGATTTTGAATGGTTCTTTTATGTTTGCAGCTGATTTAATGAAAAAAATAAATCTAGACTGTGAAATTTCTTTTATTAAAGTTTCATCTTATGTTGGTACATCTTCAACTGGAAGAGTTGACGAAATTATTGGTTTAAACACTTCTATCGCAAACAAAAATGTTGTAATTATAGAAGATATAGTTGACACAGGAATTACAATGGATAAAGTTATTTCACTTTTAGGAAATGAAAAACCTTTATCACTAAAAATATGCACACTACTATATAAGGAAGAAGCTTTTAAAGGGAAAAACGTTCCTCATTATGTCGGTTTCAACATCCATAATAAATTTGTAGTTGGTTACGGACTTGATTACGACGAAAAAGGCCGAAATCTAAATGAAATATATCAATTGAAAGAAAATTAAATTAAATTCCGTTATGTTAAATATCGTATTATTCGGACCTCCAGGAGCAGGAAAAGGAACTCAATCAGAAAGACTTATTGAAAAATATGGATTGATTCATTTATCAACAGGTGATATTTTCCGTGCGAATATTAAAGGAGAAACTGAACTAGGCGTTTTAGCTAAAAGTTATATCGATAAAGGACAATTAGTGCCTGATGAAGTAACAATCAACATGCTACGAACTGAAGTTTTGAATCATAAAAACTCAAAAGGATTTATTTTTGATGGTTTTCCTAGAACAAATGCTCAAGCAACAGCTTTAGATAAATTCTTAGGTGAATTAAATACTTCAATCAGTGTTATGCTTGCTTTAGAAGTTGAAGAAAATGAATTAAAATCTAGACTTACAAAAAGAGCAGAAGTAAGCGGTAGAGCCGATGATGCAAATCCTGAAGTTATCGCAAACAGAATAAATGTTTACAACAATGAAACAGCTCCCGTAAAAGATTTTTACCAATCTCAAAATAAATTTGTTTCAATCGATGGAATTGGCTCTATTGATGAGATTTCAAACAGATTGTATAATGCAATAGATAATCATTAATATTATATAGTTAACTTTGAAAGGCGAGAATTTAAAATTCTCGCCTTTTTTGTTTCTGATTATATAAAAGTTGTAAATAAAAAATAAGTTCTTCCTTCATCCCTTTCAAAAAAATCGTAACTTTGTAGCCTATTTTTAATAGACAGTAATTCAATTTCGAACTTACTTTACAATAAATGCTTTATGGCTTCAGATAATTTTGTTGATTACGTTAAAATTCATTGTCATTCTGGAAATGGTGGTGGTGGTTCTGCTCATTTCAGAAGAGAGAAATACATCCCTCAAGGTGGCCCAGATGGTGGCGATGGAGGTCGTGGAGGACATATTATACTGAAAGGAAACAGCCAATTATGGACCTTACTTCACTTAAAATTCAATAAGCACATCAAAGCTGGCCATGGTGGTCATGGTAGTGAAGCCTTGAAAAAGGGAAAACAAGGTGAAGATAAATATATAGAAGTTCCTGTTGGAACTTTAGCTCGTGACCCTGAAACTAATGAGATTTTATTTGAAATCACTGAAGATGGTCAAGAACACATTTTAGTACCTGGTGGTCGAGGAGGACTAGGTAATAACAATTTCAAATCATCTACATTTCAAACTCCTCGTTATGCTCAACCAGGTGAATCAGGATTAGAAGGATGGCAGATTTTAGAATTGAAAATATTAGCTGATGTTGGTTTAGTTGGTTTTCCAAATGCAGGAAAAAGCACATTACTTTCTGTATTAACGACAGCGAAACCTGAAATTGGAGATTACGCTTTTACAACATTACGCCCAAACTTAGGAATTGTAAAATACAGAGATTATCGCTCTTTCATAATGGCCGATATTCCTGGAATTATCGAAGGAGCTCACACAGGGAAAGGTTTAGGATTAAGATTCTTACGACATATTGAACGTAATTCGCTTTTGTTATTCATGGTCCCTGCAGATAGTGATGATATTCACAATGAATACAAAATACTAATAAACGAGTTAAAACAATACAACTCTGAATTATTATTGAAAGATAAAATTTTGGCTATCACTAAATCTGACATGTTGGATGATGAATTAAAAGCTGAAATTGAAAAAGATTTACCAAATATTCCTCATATTTTCATATCTTCAGTTGCAGAACAAGGACTTATTGAATTAAAAGATCTTATTTGGACAAAATTAAATGATTGAATACCTTGAAAAGATAGACCACTGCATTGTTCTGTCCGTTAACGGATGTCACACACCTCTTTTGGATCAATGCATGTGGTTTCTTTCGGGAAAATTAACTTGGATTCCTCTATATTTCTTTTTAATTTATTTAGCAGCAAAAAAATTAAGTATAAATCAAGTTATATTTCTTGTTGCTACTGCATTGATGGTTATCATATTGAGTGATTTAACGTCAACGTATTGTTTTAAAAATGTTTTTCTTCGATACAGGCCTTCACATAATTTACTGCTAGAATCTAAATTACATTTTTACGAAATATCAAAAGGTAATTTTTATAAAGGTGGAGATTATGGATTCATTTCTTCTCATGCTTCCAACTTCTTTGGATTAGCTGTTTTTATTGGCTTAGCATTAAAATATTATTATTCCAAGCTAATTTATATCATGCTTTTTATCGCACTTGTTGTTAGCTATTCAAGATTATATTTAGGAGTGCATTACCTTTCAGATATATTTGTTGGAGGCTTAGTCGGTTCATTTTACGGCTTGCTTGTTCACAAATACTTTTATTTAAGATTTATTAATCGTTTTAAATTAAAATGATGGCTTTCATTTATATTTTTATTGGTGGCGGACTTGGGAGTTTGGCCCGATATGGATTTGGGGTATTAGCAAAACGTTACTTTAATTTTTCACTTCCAATCGGGACTTTAATGGCAAATATTGTTTCATGTTTTGTCGTTGGAATTACAATTTATCTATTTAAAGATAAAATTCAACTTCATTCATTTATTCAGTCATTTATATTAATAGGCTTCTGTGGTGGTTTAAGTACGTTTAGCACTTTTAGCAACGAAACAGCCGAATTAATTAATCAAGGAAATTGGATTTGGGCAATTGGAAATATTTTTATTTCAATTATTCTAGGTGTTCTAATGATTTATTGGTTAAGATATAAACTATAAATTATCCCTAAAAACCCAAGGTAATACAATTGGAATTTGATTCAAAGATTGAACATGGAAATCACCTTTTCTTTGTCTCCTATGTTTTTGAGGGTCAAATAATATTGCTTTCATACCTGCATTTTGAGCGCCATGAAAATCAACTAATAAATCATCACCAATCATTACACATTTTGAGATGTGCGCACTTGCTCTTTGTATCGCATGATGAAAAACGGCAGCTTCAGGTTTGTTAACTCCTATTTCCTCTGAACATACAATCACATCAAAAAAGGGTTCAAAACCACAATTCTTAATTTTTCGATATTGAACTTCTTTAAAACCATTTGTAATAATATGCATATTGTAACCTTGATTTTGAAGATAAGTCAGAGTCTCAATAGCATGAGGGAAAATATTGGTTTGATTTGGTGAAATTTCAATATAGCCATTATTTAATTCTTCAGTCAATTTTGAATCAATTATATCAAATTTGGCTAATGCTCTTTCAAACCTCAAATTTCTTAACTCTTCTTTTGTAATTTTCTTTTTACCATAAGCTACCCACAAATCATTATTAATATGTTTGTATGCATGAAGGAAATCATAAAAATTTTTGATTTTATTATTTAACTCAAAATCAGAGAATAAAATCTTTAAAGCTTGTTGAGAATTTTTTTCAAAATCCCATAACGTTCTATCTAAATCGAAAAATAAATGATGTTGAGAACTCATATTAAAACAAACTTCCAGCGAAATAAGCAATTCCACATGTGAGCAAACCATTTATAAAAATCCCCACAATAATAATTGGATATGTTCGCTTTTCTTTACCGTAAAATTTTGCAGTAATAATAGTTCCTATTGGAATTGATAAAAAAAGTGGTGCATACATTGCAACACCATAAATACCTAATTTCATCTTCATTTTTACAACAAACTTATTCGTCTTTGTAAATTTATTTTTGTAAGGTATTTCGATTCCTTTGCTTTTTGCTTCTAGTGCTTTTTGATGGCGCTTATCATGGGCTCTTTTCAAAAAGAATTCACTCATGAAATAAAAAACTGTCGCACTTAACAGAGCACCTGCAACACACGAAAAATAAGTTTCTAAAAATGTCAATCCAGCAGCAGGACCTCCAAATGGAGCAAACAAAAACTTTATCATTGACAGTAAAAAAAAGACACTGTATTTTCCGAATCCCATAAAAATTTCAATTAATAATTAGCATTTCACACCATAAGCTAAATCACCTGCGTCTCCCATTCCGGGTACAATATAAGACTGAGCCGTTAATTCCAAATCTATTGCACCAACCCAATATTCAGTAGTATCAGGTAAATGTTTTTTCAAAAAATCTATTGCATCTAGAGAAGCAATCGCCGATGCAATAATTACTCTTGAAGGCCTACCTTGTTTCATTAAGGCTTTATAAACCAATAACATTGAAGAACCAGTTGCTAGCATAGGATCAGAGATGATTAAGGTTTTATTTGAAATATCAGGAGAAGCCATGTATTCTACATGAACATCAAACTCTTCTGCCGTTGTATGTTTTCTATAAGCTGAAATAAATGCACTTTCAGCTTGATCAAAATAATTCAAAAATCCTTGATGCATTCCTAAACCAGCCCTCAAAATTGTCGCTAATACAGGTTGAGATTTTAATAAATTAGCATCTGCTTGACCAAGTGGTGTATCTACATGACTTTCTAAATAATCTAGCTTTTTAGAAATTTCATATCCTAATATCTCCCCTACTCTTTCTAGATTTCTTCTAAAACGCATTGAATCTTTTTGAATAGTTACATCTCTTAATTCCGCTAAAAAAGTATTGAAAATTGAATTGGTTTTTGATAAATCGTGAATCATTGCTTAGTTTTTTGTTAAAGTTAATAGATTTTTCAATAGATTGTACTTAATAAGCATGCTAATTTTAGTAAAAAAAACAAACTATATATTCTCTAAATATTTAACTAGCTATAATTTACCAAAAGACAGTAATGAATGTGTTAATATTCAAAGAATTCAATCTAAAAATTACTACATCTTCTCATAATTCTTATGTACTTTTGTACCATGTCAGAAAAGACGAGGGTAAATATCTCTATATTCAAAAGACTTTTGCATTACGCAAAACCATACCGAAAGGTACTTGGATTAGCTTTTCTTTGTACAATTATTCTAGCGCTTATTGGACCATTAAGACCTTATTTAATAGGCGAAATGGTTAGGAAATTTATAATCGATGATAAAGATGGTAAATCTTTACTATTATGGTCGACGCTAATTTTAGGAATATTATTTTTCGAAGCAATTACACAATTTTCAAGCTCATTTTTCAGTAATCTTTTAGCTCAATCAATAATAAAGGATATACGCCAACGATTATTTGCGCATATCGCTACTTTTAGAATGCAATATTTCGACAAAACTCCAATTGGAGCATTGGTCACCCGTGTTGTTTCTGATATGGAAGCAATTTCAGAAGTGTTTTCAGCTGGTTTAATTGATATTTTAGGCGATTTAATTTCCTTAATAGCAGTTGTATCTTTGATGTTTGCCATCAACTGGAAGCTATCTTTACTTGCACTTATTCCAATTCCTTTACTTTTAATTGCTACTAAAATATTTGCAAAAGCGATGCAAAAGTCATTTCAACAAGAACGACTTCAAGTAACACGACTAAATACTTTTGTTCAAGAACGATTAACTGGAATGGCAATTGTTCAACTTTTTAGTCGAGAAAAACAAGAGTTTGAATCTTTCCAAGAAATAAATAAAGGACATAGACAAGCACATATCAATGCAGTATGGGCGTTTTCGATTTTCTTTCCAGTTGTTGAATTATTGAGCTCTATTTCAATCGCCTTACTTCTAGTATATGTTGCATTTCAAGTAGATGGAGTAGCACCTAAAAATATTGGAGAAAAATATGAGCAAATTTTCACATTCACCCTCTGGATCAATATGCTATATAGACCTATTCGACAATTAGCAGATAAATTTAATATATTACAAAGAGGAACCGTAAGAGCAGAACGTGTATTCGAAATTTTAGATTTACAAGAACACATTCAAAACGAAGGAATCATTACGACTTGTGATTTCCATCAACCAATTAAATTTGAAGATGTTTCATTTGCTTATCAAAATGAAGAATGGGTTCTTAAAAACATCAATTTAACAATTAACAAAGGCGAAACTATTGCTTTTGTTGGTGCAACAGGTTCTGGAAAGTCATCAATTGTCAATCTATTAGGTCGTTTTTATGAATTTCAAAAAGGTGAAATATATGTCGGAAATGTAAAAATTACTGATCTAGAATTATCACTTTTAAGACAAAACATTGCAATTGTATTACAAGATGTATTCCTATTCTCAGATACAATCCACAATAATATTACACTTGGTAATAATGACATTTCACGTGAAGCCGTTATTGAAGCTTCGAAAGCCGTTGGAGCTCATGAATTTATAATGAAATTACCTGGTAATTACGATTATAATATTGGAGAACGTGGTAGCGTATTATCTGTTGGACAACGTCAACTTTTAGCGTTTATTAGAGCGTTTGTTTATAATCCAACTGTTTTAATATTAGACGAAGCAACTTCAAGCGTTGATAATGAATCTGAAGCTCTGATTCAGAAAGCAACAGAAAAATTAACTCAAGGAAGAACTTCAATCGTAATTGCTCATAGACTTTCTACTATTCAAAATGCTAATAAAATAATTGTTCTCGATAAGGGAGAAATAATAGAACAAGGAAATCATTCTGACTTGCTCAAAATAGATGGAGCATACAAGCGTCTTTATGACAAACAGTTCACAGAACAAAATGACAATGGATAATTTAATAGGATTAAAAGTTGGAGGTGTTCCAGAACACTTCAATTTACCATGGAGATTAGCTATCGAAGAAGGTAGTTTTAACAACATTGGACTTCGCATGCACTGGAGTGATATGAGTGGTGGAACTGGTCAAATGATCAGAGGTTTAGAAACTGGCTCTTTAGATATTGCAATTTTATTAACTGAAGGAATTACAAAAGCAATTTTAGAAGGATTAGATTGTAAAATCATTCAAGTATATGTGAAAACCCCTTTAAGATGGGGGATTCACGTTCCTTATAATTCAGACATTCAAAAAATGGATGATTTAAAAAATCAAACATTTGCTATTTCTAGATATGGTTCTGGTTCTCATTTAATGTCTTATGTAAAAGCTGATCAAGAAGGTTGGAACACTTCAAAATTAAAATTCAATGTAATTGGAGATATTTACGGGGGGCTTTGGGCTTTAGAACACAACGAAGCACAAGCTTTTCTTTGGGAGAAATATACAACTTTTCCATTTACAGAACAGAAAAAATGCCGTTACATCGATGAAGTAATAACGCCCTGGCCTTGTTTTGTAATTGCAGTTCGCAAAGAAATTTATGATAAATACCCAAAACAATTAAAACAAATGTGCAATATTGTTAATTCAAAAGCACTCGAAGTTAAAAATGACGAAAACTCTTCATTTGTTATTGGCTGGAGATACAATCTTAGAAAAGATCAAGTACAAAAATGGTTATATGAAACAGATTGGAATTATTCAGCTGAAAGTTTTCCAGAAGAATTTGAAAACACCATAAATTATTTGAAAAAGTTAAACTTAATTTCAGAAGAAAATTCTAAAAATTGGGAACAAAAATTATTCTAATAATCTTATAAACATGAAAAAAACAGGCGTTTTATTAATTCAATTAGGCACCCCTGATAGTCCAGGAGTTGAAGATGTTAGAATTTATTTAAAAGAATTCTTGAATGACCCTAGAGTAATTGACATCCCTTGGTTAGCTCGAAAGTTGTTGGTAAATGGAATTATCGTTCCATTTAGAGCTCCTAAATCAGCTAAAATCTATAAAGAATTATGGGAATACGGGAATGGTGTATCACCTCTATTGACTCATACTCAAAGTGTTGCGAAATTACTTCAAGAACGCTTTAAAACGGATGATTTAACAGTTGAAATGGCTATGCGCTACCAAAACCCTTCTATGGATTCTGTTTTGGAAAGAATGCAAAAAGCAAATTACGATCAAATCATAATTATTCCATTGTTCCCTCAATATGCAAGTGCATCTACCGGATCTGCAGTAGAAAAAGCGATGAATATTATTCGAAAATGGTGGGTTATTCCTGAAATAAAAATTGTCAGTCAATTTTACGACAACGCTTCTTTTATTGACGCTGTTGTTGATAGAGCAAAAGCATTTGACTTTAAAGAATACGATCACATCTTATTTTCATATCATGGTTTACCGGTAAGACAGGTTGATAAAGTCTATGAAGGAACTGATTTGTGCGAAGATCAACCTTGCGAAAGCGAAATAAATGATCGCAATAAATCTTGCTACAAAGCAACATCTTTTGCTACAACAAGATTGATCGCATCAAAATTAGGATTAAAAGAATCAGACTATACTGTATGCTTTCAGTCTAGATTAGACAAAAAATGGTTAGAACCTTTCTCTGATAAAGTTGTTGAAGAGTGGGGAAAAAAAGGTGCGAAAAAATTACTGGTTTTCAGTCCAGCTTTTGTTGCTGATTGTCTTGAAACAATTATTGAAATTGGTTCTGAATACCAAGAAATATTTCACGAAAATGGAGGAGAAAAAGTACAACTTGTTCCAAGCACAAATGATCATCCTAAATTCATTGATTGTTTAGAAGAATTAGTTAAAGAAAGATTATAAATACGAAGGGTGTCTGAGAAGGATGCCCTTTGTTTTAAATGAACCATTTAAGGGATTAAAAGAACATATAAGTTTCAAATAACTATAATCAAACCTACTATCCAGCTAGATAGGGATTAGCTTATATGACCTTAATTTACTTATATGGTTTAAATTTAAACTGTTATTAATCTTTTTGGACAACTCTTTCTTGTTTCAATTAAACACAAATACAATTCACCGAAAAATAACAACAACTCACCTATCTAAAACGATCCAATAGAAAAGTAAACTGTACTTTTGTTCCATTAGTTTAAACGCAGGTATTTAACACTAAAAAGCCTTTATAACAAAGGATTTTGAAATGAATTAAATAATTTTACAAATTATTTTAAACAAGTGTTTAAATTTTTGTTTTAATTTTGCAGGAACAATAGAATTATGGAAAAAGATTTAACAACTGAAGCAAAAATTAAAGAGGCTGCAACACGCGTCTTTATTGCTAAAGGATTTAATGGCTGTTCATCTAGAGAGATTGCAAAAGAAGCGGGAATGAATGTTGCCTTAGTGAATTATCATTTTCAAAGTAAAAGTCATTTATTTGAAGTTGTTGTTGCTACTGTTATGGAGGAATTTGTTTTTTCTATGATTGATGTTTTCAAAAGTGATTTACCATTAATTAGTAAAACACGAATTTTCATTGAAAAAGAATACGACTTTCTTTCGAAACATCCAGACATTCCCGGATTCATTATCAATGAATTAGGCAAAAAAGACAAAACTTTTTTTGAAAGAATAAATTTTATTGAACAGATAAAAGAAACAAAAATTTATGATGAAGTTCAGGCAGCTCAAGAAAAAGGAGACGTAAGAAAAATGGATATAACGAGCATCATGCTATTAATGATGGGTAATTGTCATTTTCCTTTTATGGCAAAACCAATGATCCAAACAATTCAATGCATTGATGATAAAACTTACCAAAATCAATTAACGCTTCACAAACAATATGTAACAGAAATGTTGGTCAATTACTTGTTTCCAACAAGCAAATAAATAAAACTGTATAATTATAATTCATACCTATATGAAAAATTCAATAATAATAAGCTTCTTAATCCTACTGAATTTTTCAGTTGAAGCTCAAACACTTGATTTAGAAAGTTGTTTGAAAATGGCCGATACGGCAAACTTAACGATTGTTAATGCCAGATTAGATGTTGAAATAAACAAAAAGCAAATTAATTCATACGAAGCTGCAAGGTTGCCGAAAGTAGTTTACGCAGGTGATTATAAATACAATGCAGTTATACCTGGTCAACTATTGCCCGCGTCTATTGTTGGTGGCGCACCTGGAACTTTTGCTGTAGTTCAATTTGGAGTTCCTTATGTATTAAGCAATACTTTTCAATTGAACCAAGTTGTTTACAATCCTCAAGTTAATTATGGAATTAGCGCATTAAAAATAAATCAGGAAGTAATTGAATTACAAGCTAATCTAACTGCTCAAAATATAAAGTATCAAGTAGTTCAAACATTTTTCAATTTACAAGCGACAAAAAAACAATTGGATTTCATAAAGGAAAACTTAACGAACCTTGAGAAATTGATCAAAAATATGCAAGCATTAGTAGATCAAAAAATGGTTATTCCAACTGAAGTTGACAAACTTAATATCACTAGATTAAATCTTGCAAATCAACAACAAACATTAGTTGCTACACAAGAAAAAATCGAAAACTTTTTGAAAATCTTAATCGGAAAAGATATTACTGAAAAAATTGATGTGAAAGTTGATTCATCAGTTGAAAAATCCATTGTTACTGATATGAAAGAAAACAAATTGATTGAACTTCAGTTAATTGAGGCTCAAAAAAGATTAAACATTGCAGAAAAAAGCGGTATTTACATGGCTTATTTGCCTTCTTTAGCTTTCTATGCTGCATATAATTACAGTTATAATATGCGCCCTGAAACTGACTTTGGAAAAGGAATTAATGGTGCATTTTTAGGTTTAAAATTAGATTGGACTTTATTTGATGGCTTTGAAAAACATTACAAATCAAAAGTAAATAAAATCACAGCTGACAAACTAAACAATCAAATGGAAAGCACTCGTTTACAATTAGAAATGAATATTGAAAACGCAAAAAAACAAGTTGAAATTCAAAAAACTTCTCTTTCAATTAGTCAAGAACAGTTGAAATTAGCTCAAACAATCAACAATCAAATCAAAGCATCTTTCGAACAAGGTGTCGTAAGTTCAAATGATTTGGTTAAAAACGAAACGGATTTATATCAAGCACAAACAAATATCGTCGTAGCTTATTTACAGCTAAGACAAGCAGAATTAGATTTATTAAAAGCAACAGGTAACATTAAATAATTAAAGAAATCATGAATAAAAGAGTCATAACTATTATAGGAATTGCAATTGTTTTGATCATTGTCAGTGTGATGAAATTGAAATCAAATAAAGAAAAAGTTCAAAGTAAATTATACATTCACGACACTACTGCTGCAATTATAGTAGATGTTACAAGTCCAGCTTTTCATTCATTTGAAAATTCATTTTCTTACTTAGGAACATTTGATCCGTTCAGACAAAACACAATCGGTTCTGATGGTTCTGGAAAAGTAATTAAATTAGGGTTTCAAGAAGGAGATAGAATTTCTGAAGGTCAATTTATTGCAAAATTAGATGATGAAATGCTTTCTATTCAATTAGAAAACGCTGAAATCAGTGTTGAAAGTCAGCGAAATGACGATGCACGTAATAGTTTTTTAGCGAAAGAAAATGCTATTTCAGGAGTACAACAAGAAAAAACAAAATTAGCTTTAAAATCAGCCGAAACTCAAATTAAGCAGATTAAGAAACAAATGCGTAATTCTACAATTTCAGCCCCATTCTCGGGTATAGTTACTAAAAAGATGATCGATTTAGGAAGTGTTGTTGGACCAGGAACTCCAATCTTAGAATTAACAGATATTTCTTCATTAAAATTAAATATTTCAGTTCCAGAAAGAGATATCTTAAAATTCAATATTGATCAAGAAGTTACTGTAAACGCTGATGTTTATGGAAATAAACCTTTCTCAGGTAAAGTTTCAAATATTTCTGTTAAGGCAGATGCTAGTCATAACTTTAAAGTAGAAGTATTAATCAAAAATTCAACAGAAAACAGATTAATGGCTGGAATGTATGGATCTGTTATACTTAAAAATTCAAAAACTATTAATGCTTTATCTGTTCCTAGAAAAGCATTATTAGGATCTTCAAAAGAACCACAAGTGTATGTGGTAAGAAATGGAAAAGCGAAAATCGTATCTTTCACAGCTGGAACTAGCGATGGAGAATATGTTGAAGTTATTGATGGTTTGACTAAAAATGATATTATCGTTATCAAAGGACAAATCAATATTCAAAACAACACAAATGTAATGACTAAATAATTTTAAATTATTCAAGATGACAATTACAGAAATAGCAATTAAAAGGCCGTCTTTAATTATTGTAATTTTTACAATATTAATCGGTGGAGGTATGTTAAGTTACAATCAACTTAGTTACCAATTATTACCAGATTTTTCTCCTCCAATCTTAACGGTGACAACTCCTTATCCTGGAGCTTCTCCATCGATTGTAGAATCTCAGGTTTCAGAACCAATGGAAGATGCGTTAAGTGGTTTAGAGAATATTAATGAAGTTACATCTTTCTCTTTAGAAAATGCTTCTATTACAATGTTGGAATTCAATCACTCTGTTGATTTGGAAACAGCAATGCAAGATGCACAACGTAAAATTGAAAGTATCAAACGAACATTACCAGACGGAAGTGAAACTCCAGTATTAGCGAAAATTGAGCCTAATGCTTCTCCTGTTTTACAAGTAAGTGCAACGTGTGAAAAAATTGATGATCGCGCTTTTTACGAAATGATGAAAGAAGAAATTCTTCCTCTTTTGAAACAAACAAAAGGTGTTGCTGAGATTAATGTATTAGGTGGTGAAAAACGTGAAGTTAGAGTAAACATTGATAAAGAAAAAGTGAAGTTACTTGGACTTTCGTTAGCTTCTATCAATCAAGCAATCGCTTCTGCTAATATTGAATTTCCAACTGGGAAAGTGAAAGATTTATCAGAACAAATGACTGTTCGTTTAGCTGGTAAATATAAAACGATTGATGATTTAAAAGAATTGATTCTTTCTTCAAACGGAACTTCAACTGTAAAATTAAAAGACATTGCGGATGTTTATGACGGAACGATTGATCAATTAACGGTAAGTAGATTCAACGGTGTTAATGGAATTGGTTTACGTATCAAAAAACAATCTGATGCGAATGCCGTTGAAATGTCAAAATTGACAAGACAAAAATTCACTGAATTAGAATCTAAATTCAAAAAAGAAGGATTAAAATTTGTTGTTGCAACAGACACATCTTTACCAACAATTGAAGCAGTAGATGCAGTGTTTCATGATTTGGAATTAGCTGTATTCTTAGTTGCTGCTGTAATGTTAATCTTCTTACACAGTATACGTAATGCATTCATTGTATTAGTTTCTATACCTGCTTCCTTGATTACAACATTCATCGCGATGTACCTATTAGGTTATACATTAAACTTAATGACATTATTAGCAATGTCTTTAGTTATCGGTATTTTGGTGGATGATTCAATCGTTGTACTTGAAAACATTTATCGTCACTTATCTATGGGTAAAACTGCTAGACAAGCAGCATTGGATGGTCGTAATGAAATTGGATTCACTGCACTAGCGATTACTTTTGTTGATGTCGTGGTATTTACGCCAGTAGTATTTGTTCAAGGGACAATTTCTGACATCTTACAACAATTCTCTATCGTAGTAGTAATTTCTACCTTGATGTCGTTATTTGTATGTTTCACATTAACACCTTGGTTAGCATCTCGTTTCGCAAAAGAAACAAAATTGAGAAGAGAAAATCCATTCCACAGAATATTAATGTGGTTCGAGCGCAGAATTGAAATTTTCACTGATCAATATGTGAAATTAGTTGCTTGGTCATTAAAACATAAAATCATAACATTAGTATCTATTTTAGGTTTATTCATAATTTCTGGTGTTGTAATGTCAACAGGAATTGTTGGTCAAGAATTCGTTGCTCAAGGTGATCAAGGTAAATTCATGATTAAACTGAAATACGATAAAAGTACGCCATTTGCAGAAAACAACGCTATCACTTTGGACATTGAGAAAATGATTTTAGCCCAAAAAGACGTGAAAATGGTATTCTCAAATGTCGGTGGACCAAGTTCAGGAATGGGTGCCGCATCTTTTGGAAATGAATCTCGATCTGAATTAACGGTTAAATTAAAAGACCATGTTCAAGATAGAATTCCAACAGCTGTTTACATGAATGAAATACGTAAACAAATCGAGAAAAAACATGCTGGTTTAGAAGTAAAAGCAATTAACATCGGTATGGTTGAATCAGAAGAAGCGCCAATTGAGATTTTCTTATCAAGTAATGATACCGATTTACTAATGAAAGAAGCTCGTCGTTTGAAAGAAGCAATTTTAAAAATTCCTGGAGCAAAAGATCCAACTGTTTCTACAGACGATATTACTCCAGAAATTAGAGTTGAATTGGATCGTGAAAAAATGGGACAATTAGGATTACCAATCGCATTAGTTGGAATGCAATTACAAAATGCATTAACTGGTAATACAGAATCTAATTACTCTGAAAATGATAATGAATATGATATCAGAATCATGATGGATCAAGGAGATCGTAAAAATATCAAAGATATCAAAAACATGAGTTTCACAACAACAAAAGGAAATGTAGTAGAATTAGAAGAATTTGCTGAAATAACTTTAGGCAATGGATTTGCATCATTAGAAAGAAAAAACAGACTAAGTTCTACTACTGTTCGAGCATACGTCTTAGGTTCTGCAGCTGGAACTGTTGCTGTTAAAATTGAAAAATATTTAAAAGCAAAACCTCTTGATAAAAATGTTAGATTAACATGGGGAGGTGAAGTAAAACGTCAAAAAGAAGGTTTTGGTGCCATGGGGTCTGCAATGTTGATTGGTTTAATCTTGGTTTACTTAATCATGGTTGCATTGTACGATAACTTCATTTATCCTTTCGTTGTATTATTCTCAATTCCCGTAGCGTTAATTGGTGCATTATTAGCCTTAAATTTCTCATCATCTAATATTGGAATCTTTACAATGTTAGGTATGATTATGTTATTAGGTTTAGTTTCTAAAAACGCGATTTTAATTGTCGATTTTACTAACCACTTGAAAGCAGAAGGGAAATCAACTTACAATGCACTTCTTGAAGCAGTAAGAGAACGTATGCGTCCAATCTTAATGACAACTATCGCGATGGTTATCGGTATGATTCCAATTGCAATTGCCAAAGGTTCTGGAGCAGAATGGAAAAATGGTTTAGCTTGGGTATTGATCGGTGGATTATTAAGCTCAATGTTCTTGACAATTATATTAGTTCCCCTAATGTATTATTCTGTAGATCGTATTTCTGATAAAATCAGAGGCAGAAAAAACAGAAAAGTTCAAATCTTAGATGAATTGACAAATTAAAAAATATAATAATTAATATCACAAGTAAATAGGGTGTCCGAAAAGGACGCCCTTTGTTTTAAATAAACCATTTAAGGGATTATTAGAAAATATAAGTTTCAAATAATTTTAATGAATAAACTATTATTCAGTTAGATGTAAGTTAACTTATATTGCCTTAAATTACTTATATGGTTTAAATTAATATTTCTGGTCAGCTCCTTTTTTATTTTAATCCTAATCGTTCAATTTTATCACC